>JBAWZG010000034.1:0-24969 GCA_037143155.1 Bacteroidia bacterium | reverse complement strand
GTTACGGTGCAATGGCCTGGCGCTTTATGCAGGAGGATTTCAAGCTTAAAACAGTTTATGGTTCGGTAGAAGGCTCGACCTTGGATGACTGGCCGATTACCTACGACGAACTTGAACCGTTTTATGAAAAGGCTGAATGGGAAATTGGGGTTTCGGGCGACGATTCTCAAAATCCATTTGCACCACCCCGGAAGAAAAAACAGCCCATGCCACCTTTCGAATACAATGCAGAAGCCAAGGTTTTGTATGATGCCTCCAAACGACTTGGTTTGCACCCGTTTCCGATACCTATGCTCCGGAATTCAGTTCCAAACAATAACCGCGAAGCATGCATCCGCAACCTCACCTGCTGCGGGTTTGCCTGCCCGGTTGATGCCAAAAACGGAACCCAGAACACAGTGATCCCGATCGCCATAAAAACCGGAAACTGCGATTTAAGAACCGGCAGCAAAGTGGTTGAAATCATGATTGACGATCGCGGGAAAGCCACTGGCGTCAAATATTTTGACAAGGACGACAAGCCACAGATACAAACCGCTGATGTGGTTGTTGTGGCCGGTGCAGCCATCGAAACGGCCCGTTTGCTGCTCAATTCCAAATCCAGACTTTTCCCAAACGGTGCCGGAAATAATTCCGACTGGGTAGGGCGCAATCTGGCAGGTCATGCCTATACCGGGGCATATGGCTTGTTTGATTATGACATTCTTGATTTTGCCGGACCTGGTGCCACCGTCGCCTGGTGTGATTTCAACCATCACAATCCCGGAATCGTAGGAGGTGGATTGCTTGCCAACGAATTTAACCGTCTTCCCTATTTGTACACCGGAATCCGGCCTCCAGGCTCTGCCCGTTGGGGAAAAGAGCACAAAGAATTTCAGCGAAGCATGTATCACCGAACCGCTCAAGTGGTTGGACCAATTCAGGAAATGCCCATGTACGAATCCCGGGTAACTGTTGATCCGGAAGTGAAAGATTTCTGGGGCATTCCGGTTGCGTCCCTTTCTGGCGACCGTCATCCGCTGGATTATGAGCATTGCAAGTTTTTATCTTCGAAAGCTGAGGCCATTTTAAAGGAAGCCGGAGCTTACCAGACCTGGCAAAGCGTTGGCGGACAAGGCGGGCCAAGTGGTGGCCAGCATCAAAACGGAACTGCCCGTATGGGAAACGATAAAAAAACTTCAGTAGTCAATAAAAACGGACAAATTCACGAGATCGACAACCTGTTTGTTGCCGATGGCAGTGCGATGGTTAATGGCGGAGGATTCAATCCTGCCCTCACGATAATGGCTCTTGGATTCCGGGTTGGCGAATACATTGCAAAGAACTTCGCATCAATCCGGAATACTTAAAAAATGATCATTCGGGAATTTAATTATCAGAAGCATACCATTCGGCGAAGGAATTGCCGGTTTCGTATAGGCGAATGCTGAAAAGTTCCAGATGTTCGGGCAGCAGGAGTTTCACCTGACCGGCAATGTACAGCACCATGTTTTCTGAGGTTGGCTGAAACGGAACAACCTGAAGTCTTTCATACATCTGACCAACTGCAGTCAGTTTGTCGATCGGGGCTTTTTCGTTGATCATCAGTGAATGATCCAGTTTGCTGATAATCTGCTCCTGAATGAGTTTTTTCAGAATGCTGAAGTCAATCACCATTCCGTCTTTCGGACTTCCGGCGTCAAGCATCGGTTCACCAGCAATAGTAACCTGTAATTTGTACGAATGTCCGTGGATATTGCGGCAAAGCCCGTCGTAGTTGAGGAGCGCATGCGACATTTCGAAGCCGAATTGTTTGGTAACCCTGATTTTTGCCATAATTTGATTTTCCGGAGATCGAAATAAAGAACTGATTCCTGAACTTTATTCGCAGGTACAACGTTGGAGGCAGTCAACAATCTGACTGAGAATATCATGTTTCAGGTAATAGGAAGTGTTTTTACCTTCTCGTTTGGAACATAAAACTCCTTTATCTTTCAGAATGCCCAAATGGTGCGAAGTAGTAGATTGTTCGATACCAAGCAGTTCATGTATTTCTGTTACGGTAAGTTTTTTCCCGCCTTCCAAATGTTTCAAAATAGCAATTCGCATCGGATGAGCGATGGCTTTGAGCATACTGGCAGCCATTTCCAATTTATCGGATTCTATTTCCTGAATGTTCATCATGGTTCCTTTTTTACAAATGCAAATATATCAATATTTAGGTTTCTGAAAAAATTTCTTTTGATGTGCCATTAGTTTAGAACGTATCCAAATAAATGAAAATTAGCTTTTTACAAACTCAGGGTCTAATAATGATCAAACAGTTTGGATTTCCTGAAAAAGTAAATATATTTTATAATTTTGAGTCAATCAAAAAAATGCCCGAATGACCTCTTTGGATATCATACAATCGCCAATAATGGACGAACTAAAAAGTTTCGAGAGTTACTTTAAGGAGTCTATACAAAGCGATATTCCACTACTTCGAATCATCATCCGATATATTCTCTGGAAGAAAGGCAAGCAAATGCGCCCGATGTTTGTCTTTCTGTCGGCGAAGATGTGTGGCGAATTCAATGAAACAACTCTTTTGGCAGCTTCTTCCATTGAATTGCTGCATACAGCAACTTTATTGCACGACGATGTGGTAGACGAATCGTACGAACGTCGCGGAAGCTTTTCGATCAATGCGCTTTGGAAAAATAAAATCGCTGTTTTGGTTGGCGATTTCATTCTGGCCCGTGGAATGCTGAATACCCTCGATCGCAAGGAATACCGATTCTTGCACCTGATTTCCGGAGCAGTAAAAGATATGAGCGAAGGTGAAATTCTTCAAATGCGCAAAAGCCGGAAGCTGGATATCGACAATGAAACGTATTTTGAAATTATCCGAAAAAAAACGGCCTCACTCATTGCAACAAGTATGGCAATCGGCGCGGCATCGGTAACCAAAGACGATGAAGTCGTAGAAAAAATGTTCAGGATTGGACTGGACGTTGGCATTGCTTTCCAGATCAAAGACGATATTTTTGATTACCAAAGCAAAGGAATTTTGGGAAAACCTACCGGAAACGACATCAAGGAAAAGAAAATCACTTTGCCATTGCTTTATGTTCTGAATAATTGTGAATCAGGCGAACGCAGCCGGATATTAAGCCTGATCAAACGCAAGAATAAGAATCAGGCCAAAGTTAAAGAGTTGGTCGATTTGGTGGTGAGCCGCGGTGGACTCGAATATGCGGCTCAGCAAATGAACCAGTTCCGCGAAAATGCCATTACCGGAATTATGGAATTTCCCGAAAGCGAATCGCGGAATGCGTTAATTGAACTGGTAAATTACACGACTACCAGGAAAAAATAATTACTTCACTTTCTGGAATATCTTCTGTGAAAAATAATTGGGCAATGTTTCGTCGGTGTTGATGATAATTCCTCCCAGAACGTAAACAGGATACCGATTTAAAAAATCAGGTTGATGCTCAATGAGCGCAATGATTTCCTTTTCTATTTCATTGTAAACCAAATCGGTTGTTTTCAGGATGGGAACTTCAGCGTTTCTGATTTCTTCAGCCATTGGCAATAGACGAAGCGCTAAAAATTCGGGCTGAAATTCAGAATAATCAGCGGAGTCAATCTGATGAATGGCAGTGGACAGGACATGGTCCTGAACCATCATGAGTGCGCCGCAGGTATTGGTATGGCGATGTTGTCCGACACGCCTGATTTTGCCCACTTCACCGGTTCGGGAAATGCCGATGTGTGAACCAAAAATGAATAATGCCGCTCCTCCGTCGGGAATATGATCGAAAAATGCGGTGAGACCAATTTCTCCGACGAAAGGGTAACCGGCCAAACCACCCATAATAAACGTTCCTGAAGGTGAAGGTAGGTTCATCTTTACCGGATGGTGATTGAGTTCATCGAAGCAAAACGAGGTGGCGACAATGATGCTGTTCATCTGTATCCCTTCCCAATCGGCAATTTCAAGCACCGCATTATGCGAAGCTTCCGACATGGTTGAGAATTCGTCGAAGTACTGGCTGATTATTTTCTGCACTGAATTACTTTTTTAAGATTGGTGAACTGAGATCAGGAGTCAGGGAATATTTATTTCCGAATTATCCGGTTGATCCCAAAGCATTGGCGACCGCATTAATGGTTTTCAGTAAAATAATATTTTGCCGGTCGGCAGCTTCCGGCTCAGCTAAGTCCTTTTCGTTTCGCCATTTCCGGAGTACATTGACCTGAACCTGATGCATCAGATCGAGTGCTATTGCACGAAGCCGCGTGGAATAATAATGGTTAACTCTTCGCTCTTCAAAAGGTTTTACAAGCAACTCGGCAAGCAGTGTCCTGGTGAGATGATATTCGGATAAAATGAGGGGCAAAATGTCATTTTTAATTTGTTCATCTTCAACCAGCGTGGCATACAATTCAATTACAGCAGGATCTGTAGCAGCAAGACCTGAATCTACATTGGTCAGGATATACCGAATCAGTGGATTTGATTTCTGAAGCTGACGGAGCAATTCATATTTCTGAGGTTGCTGCTCTTTGATCATTTTCAGCGTACTGCCTACACCGTACCAACTGGTCAGGTTGACACGACTTTGTGTCCAGCTGAAAACCCAGGGGATTGCACGCAAATCGGCCAATGTGCGTTGATTGGTACGACGTGAAGGCCGGGAACCAATTTTGCTCGATTCAATGACATCAATTGGAGTAGCATTTTCGAAAAACCGGATAAAACTCGGATGCCGCGTCAGCGCATTGTAGGAATTAAAACTTTCGTGCGCCATATCCCCAATGAGTTCGAAGAGTTCGGTACCGGGCGTTTCGGTGTTCAGCAGTGTATTGCGCAAAGTTCCTGAAGTCAGTAATTCGATGTTGTATGCAGCATTCACCTTGTTGGCATATTTTCGTTCGATGGTTTCACCCTGCTCGGTCAAACGCAGCTTTCCTGATAATGAGGCTGGCGGAAGGCTTTTTAAAAACCAGTGAATCGGGCCGGCTCCGCGGCTGATGCTGCCTCCTTTTCCATGAAAGAAGCGAATATCGACACCATGTTTGCGGCCAACTTCAGCCAGTTGATGTTGTGCTTCATACAAGTGCCACAGGCTCGAAAGTATGCCGCCATCTTTGTTGCTGTCACTGTAGCCAATCATGACTTCGGCTACCAGATTGGTATAGCCTTTCAGCTTCATTTGCAGTCTGAGTGTATTCTGAGTGACCGGATGCGCCAAGAATTCGTCCAGAATTTCAGGAGCATGGTGCAGGTCTTCAATGGTTTCGAACAAGGGAACAACCGGTAGCTTGCAGGCTGGTCCTTCCGGGGTTTTTTCGTATAATCCGGCTTCACGGGCCAAAAGGTAAAAGGTGAATAAATCCTCAACTTTTCGGGTCATGCTTATAATCAGCGGTCCAAGTGCATTTGAACCAAAGTTTTGAATGTGGTCGGCCAGAACACCCAAATAGCCCAGTGCGTTGCTTGATTCGGCAACACTTCCGGAGTAGGTATGTGTAAAAGGCCTGTAAATGCTGAGCTCTTGAAGTAAAAACTCTTTCCCGATTGAACCATCAGTATTTAAGGAATAATTTGAAGGATGAATATCTTCGAGCAATCCTAAAAAGGCTTTTTGGTAAAATTCGCTGTTTTGACGCACATCTAAATGCGCCAGATGAAACCCAAAATTCTGAACCTGCCGCAATGTCTTGTTGACTTCATTATTCGCCAGGGTTGGAGCGCCCCAGGAAGAAAGCGCCAGTCGCAGTATTTCCAAATCGCTTAATAACTGATTGGATTGTGTATAAGTCCAGGCTGCTTGTGTAAGAATATTGTTTCCTGAAATGGACTCGTGCGATATAGGCAGTCTTTCGATTAACAAAAGAACATACTGCTTAAATGGTTCGCGCGAAGCAGCCGAAAATTGAATGTTGTTCTGAATGTCTGTTATTTGCTGCTCCAGTTTTGATTTTGCCTGTTTAAAATTAGCAGGCAAAGTGCTTTCAGGAGTGTAAATACTAAGGCTATCGGCAAGCAGTAGCAGGCGATGACGAACCAAGCTCAAAGCTTCCGTCCGTAATTTTTTCAGCGTATATCTGGTAATTTCAGTTGTCACAAAAGGGTGTCCGTCGCGGTCGCCGCCAACCCAGGTTCCTAAACTTATTCCGGGCATGTTGACGTAATTATGCAAAGCCTCAGGCTGAAATCCGGCTTCTTCCCAGGCCTGTGTTAATTGACGGTCGTGAAGTTCAAAAACCTCAGGAAACACATGAGTGAGGTAATGCAGAATATTATCCAGTTCGGTTTCCACCTTCGGTTTCTCAAGATAAATATCGTCAATAAACCAAAGTCTGGTGAGGATTTCTTTTATTGCGGAACGAATCTGCAAACGCTCCACTTTGGTGTACATGGGATTTTCGAGCATCACGAGCTGAAGGTACAGTTCGCGGTAATATTTCAACACCACCGTTCGTTTGGCCTCCGTTGGATGGGCAGTCAAAACCGGTTCAACCTCAATTTGCGATAGTGAAGCGATTATTTCATCCTGTGAAAAACCCGAATTCTTCAAGTCCGAAAAAGTCTGAGCCCAGCTTCCGTTTAAACTTTCTGTTCCTGATTCCTCTTGCTTGCTGCGTCTGCTTTGTACGCCCCAGTTGACTTCGCAAAGATTCAGCAGCTGAAAACTTATGGAATACAAATGCACGACTTTTTGTTCGTGCTCTGATTTTGGCAGTGGAACCTGTGCGTTGATCCATGGAATATAGGCGACGTAGTCCTTTTCATTATTTCCTTCCAGAACTTCTGCAAAGCATTCGAGTAAAAAATTAAGGTCGGAATAAGGTTTTCCTAAATGTTGTATGTTATCGAGTAAAACAGGGTGCATCTTGTTTGGTTTTGTTTGTAAACATCTTTGATAGCAAGAAAGTTGGCATTATTCATCGTTATTTTCATGCAGTCCCCTTAAACGCTTAGCATTCAATTGTGAAACAATGCTTTTTCCGATATTCGCTTCAATCTCTTTTCGTGTATTTCCAACAATGGAACCGCCACGGGCGGCAACACGTCTGTTTTCGGCTACAGTTTTTGGTTTATGCTGTTTTGAAATTTCTGTAGTAGTGGCTTCGGCAAGGGTATTAAGCGCTAATTCAAGGTTAGTCATATTGTCGCGAAGACTCTGTTTCTTCAGATTTTTATACTGCTTGTATTCTTTGGTGGTCAATCCGGACCAACCATGAGTTAGTATATCGGTTAAGTTGGCATATTCCTGTCCCTTTTTTACACCACGCTGTTCCCATTCATCGGTTAGTTCCTTGCGAACTTCAATGCTTTTAAGTCGTTGATTAATCCAGTTGGTTGAATATCCTTTCCGGTGGTAGTATTCCAGCATCCGGTCAATACCTTGCTCCGGATCTTCAATCTCATCCAGGCGTTCACGGGCTATCTGAGCCAGCCACATCTTGAAAGGTTCAGCCTTTGGTGAAGGAATGGACTGTATCAGTCGGAAAAGCTGTTCAACATCAGCCACATCGGTTTTTCTCATTTTACCATCTGGAGCAACCATTTTCAAAGCGTTACAATTTGTAACGGTTTGGTTTCCGTCAGCTAATAATCTTTTTTTGAGGACTCTCCAATATACCTGAGGGTTTGGACTTTCTGTAAGTATGGTAATAACATCAACAATTGAGATGAACCATTTTTCCTGATCGTCATCCCAAACGGTACGAACTCTCTTGTCTTCGAATAGTTTTAGGGTATTTTTCTGAGTCATTTTGATTTCGGTTTAATTAAGAATAGGAACCACCGATTATATTCTAACCAAGCTGATTGTTTCAAATGTAGCTATTTTTCAGGAATTAAAGGGCATAAAAAAAGCTGCCTGTCTATCGACAAACAGCTTTAATCTGTATTAATTTATTTTCTATTTTAACGAAGCCAAAGCCGATTCATAATCAGGTTCGTCAACAATTTCAGGAACCTGCTGCGAGTAAATCACCTGGTGGTTTTCGTCCAATACGACTACTGAACGTGAATGTAAGTGTGCCAAAGGACCTGTTGAAATTTCCAGCTGGTAATCTTTTCCGAATTGGCCTGATGCAAAATCCGAAACCGTTATAGCATTGGTAATTCCTTCAGTTCCGCAGAAGCGTGCCTGAGCAAATGGCAAATCGCGCGAAATACAAAGCACTTTGGTGTTTTCGAGACCGGAGGCCAGTTTATTAAACTGACGAACCGAAGCAGCGCAGGTACCGGTATCCAGACTTGGAAATATATTGAGAACCAGTCTGCTGCCTGCAAAATCTTTCAGTGATACTTTGGAAAGATCGTTTTTAATCAATTCGAAATCAGGTGCTTTAGTTCCTTTTGCAGGAAGTTCGCCTATCGTTTGAATTGCATTTCCTTTGAGCGTAATTTGTGCCATGATAATTTTGTTTTAATGAAATTTGGTGTTTTTCTAAGTTAAACAGCCTAAGGATTAGAAATGTTTTGCAGCTGTGCCGGTAATTTTTTCGAGCAGGTTATTGGCCAAACGACTGGCACCAATCCGGAACAAATCAGGAGTCAACCATTCGATTCCCAGTATTTCCTGAACAATGGTGAGATAAAGAATCGCATCTTCAGGAGTTACAATTCCTCCTGCAGGTTTGAACCCGATTTTCTGGCCGGTTTCTTCAAAATGTTGTTTGATAGCCAGGCACATTACAAACGCGGCTTCGGGCGATGCGGCCTGCGGTAATTTGCCTGTGGAGGTTTTGATGAAATCGGCACCAGCTTCGATGGCGAGAATTGAAGCCTGCCAGATTTGATCAACAGTTAACAATCCGGTTTCCAGAATAACTTTCAAATGGGCATTGCCGATGGCTTTTTTAATGGCCGAAATTTCATTCGCACAAGTATCAAAATCGCCATCCAGAAAGGCCCACAGCGGCATAACCATGTCAATTTCATTGGCTCCGGCTGCTACTGCCAGCTTTGCTTCTTCAACTTTTACTGAACTAAAGGTCATTGACGAAGGAAACCCTCCAGCTACTGCAGCAATCTTCACATTCGGAACATTCAGCGATTTTCTAACTGTTTCGGCCATGTTTGGATAAACACAAAGTGCGGCCACGTTGCTGATTCCGGGGAAAGCTGCCGGAAAACTATTTACT
The DNA here is from genome assembly GCA_037143155.1 of Bacteroidia bacterium. Classification (GTDB taxonomy): domain Bacteria; phylum Bacteroidota; class Bacteroidia; order Bacteroidales; family Prolixibacteraceae; genus Aquipluma. Next base: position 15,837 of record JBAWZG010000034.1, on the reverse strand, counting down.
TTCCCGGTGAATTCTTTTACAGAACTGATTGTATCGGTCGAGTTCAAAGTGGTCAGATCGATGCACGAAAGCGCAGTTTCGAACATTTTTCTACTGCTATTTTTTGCGGCAATTTCACGAATTTCTTCCAGTTCAGACATAATATCTAAAATCGACAAAGGGCAGGTTTCGTAGGACATATTGAATAATGTTTAATTGTTAATTATCAATGGTTAAATTGTTTAGGGTTCTGGATCCTTGGGAAACTCGCAACCCGCATCACGCAACTCACTTCAATTTTTCGTTGTTTTGGTGCCGGTCTTTGTCACGATTAGTCTTTTTCTCGATGTTTTTCAGGAAGGCTTCGTTCAGATCGACGCCGGTTTGGTTAGCCAGGCAAATAAGAACCCACAACACATCGGCCATTTCATCGGCTAAAAGCCCCCTCCCGGCCTCCCCCGAAAGGGGAGGAGACTCTGAGGAACGGTAAGATTGATCGCCAAATTGCCGGGCAAAATGCCGAGCCAGTTCGCCTACTTCTTCTGTCAGTATGACCATGTTGGTCAGTTCGCTGAAATAGCGGACACCAATGGTTTTGATCCATTGATCGACGAGCTGCTGGGCTTCGGGAAGTGTGATTTTGGTAGGGTTCATCAGTTGAAATTTGAAATATTAATTTTAATCCCAGTCATTTGTTGTCATTCAGTGGTTTTGCCCAATTTAGGCATGAGCTTCATAAAATTGCGACTTCCAAAGCCTTCCCCCTGCGGGGGAATTAGAAGGGGGCTGCTAATTTTGATTGGCTGATGCTTCAACACTTTTGATGTTTTGCCAGACCAAATAAATCACCCGGTTTATGTACCAAAGCAAAAGAATAGTAACGATCAAAACCGGTATCTTGAAAAAAAACCAATAGATATTAAATTTTTCATAATCATCGAGTACCAGGAATGACTGTATTATCGCTACAAAAGAAATTACAAGAGCTGGAATTTTAATCCAATAAGGTTTAAATCGGCGAGAGTTCAGATTGTCAATCTGCAAATTCAAAGTATCATTCCATTGATTGTCAAACGAAAAGTCTGAATTCAACAAATTTTTGCGATGTCTGGAAAGTAAAAAATCGATAACAGAGAATGGAGCCTGAATAGACATTGAAATTATCAGAGAAACAGCGAGGCCAAATTTTGGCCACTTTTCTCCAAAATGGCCCATATCAAGCAAGGAAAAAATGGTAATGAAAATTATAAAAATCAAAAAGATACTTGTGAAAGCGTAGTTCGCTGAACCAAAAATTCGTGCCCATCTGATGCGCTTATCAAGCGATTGGTCTGCCTTTCCGGTCGTTGTATTTAAAGATTTTATGATCTCAATCCGTTCTTCAATTTGAGGATTCATGAGGATTATTTTTTGTTCAATTTAAGCAATTTCCTTCACAATTCAACCGCCAAAAGTGTTCTCCCACCGGGGGTTTAGAAGGGGCTGTTTATTCTTTACTTTTCGAATCGATTATTATCGTTACCGGTCCGTCATTAACCAGTGAAACAACCATGTGAGCACCAAAAATACCCGTTCCAATTGGTTTTCCAAGCGTTTCAGTGAATTCAGAAATCAGTTGTTCGTAAAGCGGAATGGCAGTTTCGGGACGGGCAGCGCGAATGTACGATGGACGGTTCCCTTTTTTCGTGCTGGCATGCAAGGTAAACTGGCTTATAAGGAGAATTTCACCATCAATATCCTGAATCGAACGATTCATTACTCCTTCCGGATCGTTAAAAATCCGGAGCTGACAAACCTTCTTCACCAGCCAGTCAATGTCTTCCTGCGAATCAGATTCTTCTATTCCGGCCAAAATTAAAAGTCCCGAGTTTATTTCAGAAACGATTGAATCATCTACTTTTACCGAAGCCGAACGAACCCGTTGGATAACTAATCTCATGAAACCATGTTTTCAGCAAACTTATAAAAAACAAATGGTACTGTTAAACCTTACGGGTTAATTCGTGTTTAAATGATTTAAAATATAATTAAACAAATAGGATCAAAATCAGATTGAAAATGAAGAGCTATATACTTGCATGCATGATATTGATTGCATCGAATTTTGGCGTTCTGGCGCAGAATTCAGTGCTGAAAGGAAAAATTACGGATGCAGTGAATAATGAACCACTGCCATTTGTCAATGTGATTGTTGCCGGAACAACCATTGGAGCAGTTACCGATGTGGATGGTAAGTTTCAGATTACTGGACTTTCACCTGGATTTGTGCGGATTCAGGCTTCATTTGTAGGATACAAAACGGCCATGTCGGCCCAAATTGAAGTGAGTAATGTCAAATCCCCTTTCCTGGAAATAAAGATGGAAAGTCAGAGTACGGAAATTCAGGAAGTTACTGTAAGTGCATCGCTTTACCGAAAAACGGAAGAAAGCCCGGTTTCGCTAAAAACCATTGGCATTGCCGAGATTGAAAAAAGTCCGGGCGCCAACCGCGATATTTCCAAGGTCATTCAATCATTTGCCGGGGTACTTTCCTCGCCTTCTTTCCGGAGCGACATTATTATTCGTGGTGGTGGACCATCGGAAAGCCGTTTCTATCTCGATGGCGTTGAGGTTCCGAACATTAATCACTTCGCCACTCAGGGAGCTTCGGGCGGACCGGTTGGTATTTTAAATGCTGACTTTCTGCGCGACGTAAATTATTATTCCGGAGCATTTCCGTCAGACCGTGGAAATGCATTGAGCGGTGTTTTCGAGTTTTCGCAGGTTGATGGGAATGCCGACAAACTCAGGTTTCGTGGTACTTTGGGCGCTTCAGAAGTTTCGGCCACGGTCGATGGTCCATTGGGAGAAAAGACTTCCTATATCGTTTCGGTGCGCCGTTCGTACCTGAAATTTTTGTTTGGCATTCTGAAGCTGCCCTTTCTGCCTACTTTTAACGATACGCAATTCAAAATCAGAACGAGGTTGGATGCCAAGAATGAACTCACATTTATCGGCCTTGGCGCCATTGATGTGTCTGATTTGAACACCGGCATTGCGAATCCGGATGATCAGCAAAAATATATTTTAAGTCAGATTCCGGTATATAAACAGTGGAGTTACACCTTGGGCGGTGTTTATAAGCATTTCAGGGAACATAGTTATCAAACACTTGTGGTTAGCCGCAGCCATCTGAATAACAACATTGAAAAGTATTTTGAAAACAATATGAGTTCGCCAAATAATAAAATTCTGGATTATACTTCCCAGGAAATTGAAAATAAGATACGGCTCGAAGACAACATCAGGTTAAACGGGTTTAAACTGAATTTGGGTACCAATATCGATTTTGCAAAGTATCTGAACACAACCATGCAAAAGCGTTTTTATCAGGATCAAATTCAGAATGTAAATTATGATGCGGGATTAAATTTGATGAAATATGGCCTTTTTGGCCAGCTTAGTCATGAGTTTCTGGCAGAACGTTTAACCCTTTCTGCCGGGATTCGGATGGATGCCAACAATTATTCATCCTCGATGAATAATCCCCTTAAACAGTTTTCTCCACGTTTCTCTGCGGCTTACCGACTCACCGAAAAGTGGAGTGTGAATATGAATACCGGCCGCTATTACCAGTTGCCATCTTACACTTCGCTGGGGTACAAGCAGAATGATGTGTTTGTGAATAAGTCGAACAATCTGAAATACATTTCGGCGGATCATTACATTGCTGGCGTCGAATATAAGCCGGTAAATAACATTCAACTTTCGACCGAAGGCTTTCTGAAGAATTATCGTTATTATCCTTTCTCGGTACGCGACCAGATTTCGCTGGCCAATAAAGGGACCGATTTTGGTACAGTTGGCGACGAAGAAGTGACTTCCACATCTACCGGAAGAGCTTATGGTGCTGAATTTCAGGCACGGATCAGCTCTACGAAAGGGTATACCATGAACTTATCGTACACCCTGGTTCGCAGCGAATTTCAGGAATCAGGCAAACCTTATCTGGTGTCATCATGGGACAGCAAAAGCATTTTAAGTGTCACCGGAAGTGCGGCTTTGAAACATGGCTGGCAGGTCGGTTCGCGCTTCCGCTTTGTTGGCGGATTGCCTTTCACGCCATACGACATGGATAAGTCTGCCTTGATTGCGGCGTGGGATCTTCGCGGTGGTCCATATCTGGATTATTCTAAAATTAATTCGCTGCGGTTCCATTCTTTTAATCAGCTCGATGTGCGCGTGGATAAAGCTTATTACCTGAAAAAAATGACTCTGAAGTTTTACATCGACATACAGAACATGTTCAATTTTCAATCGCAATCGCAGGACATTATTGTGCGTGAAGAAGATGCCAACGGAAAATTCCTTAAAACCGCCGACGGAAACAGTTACGTACTGAAGCGTATCAAAAATACATCCGGAACGGTACTTCCAACGATTGGGATACAGGTGGAATTATAAAGAATTTAAGATTCACATTAAGAAAAAGACCTAAATAGTTTTGGAAGCTATTGAGGTCTTTTTCTTTTTCTGAACTTCGCTCTTTATTCGGGAAGAGGTAATTGAAAATTACCGGCAAAAATACCTTTTACGGTAAGGTCTTCATCGAGATTTTCCCACCGCAGAGCAAACCCATTTAACCGGATTTCAACTTCCTTTAGCTCATCTTCGCTTGCTTTCGCCAGAATTTTAAACCGGTCAGCAGGAAAACTGATGGTCCTTCCGTCAGTGAGCTCAATATAGATTGTTCTGCTGATGCTCCAGGCATTAATGGCAATTGGTTCTGCTATAATTTGATTGTCAACGTACATGGTACTCATTAAATTTAGCATACAAAAGTACACTGTTTTCAAAAACTAACTTTTCAATTTGTCGAACAACTTTTGGAGTTAAATTTTGGTTCGAGGCAAGTTTTACAGGATCGAGCCAGAATTTGCATTCTCCATCGGATGTAGCAACATGAATGTGAGGCGGTTCATTGTATTCATCAGAATAAAAATGGAACCGATAAGGTCCAATTCGTAAAACTGTTGGCATTTTCATTCATTGAAAACTTGCGTGAAGTTACTAAAAATCCAACTTACATGTATTCAATCTGGCTATTGTTATTCTAATTCATTATTATTGCTGATATGATCACCTTCTGCATCAATCAAACCAGTTCCGATCCGTATTTCAACCTGGCGGCCGAAGAGTATTTCCTGAAGAATTTTCAGGAAGACTTTTTTATGCTTTGGCGAAGTCAGCCTTCGGTGGTGGTTGGAAAACATCAGAATGCACTGGCAGAAATCAATCATGAATATGTGCAAAATAATAAAATACCCGTTGTACGGAGACTTTCGGGCGGAGGAACCGTTTTTCACGATCCGGGGAATGTGAACTTCACCTTTATCCGAAATGTCGAAAAAATTTCGGAAGTCAACTTCAAAATCTTTACAGTTCCCGTTGTTGAAGCATTGAAAAAATTAGGCGTTGAGGCCTATACCACTGGTCGTAACGATTTGCTGATCGACGGCAAAAAAATCTCAGGAAATGCCGAACATGTGCATAAAAACCGGGTTTTACATCATGGAACTTTGCTTTTCAATAGTCGTCTGGATGCGCTGAAAGGCGCATTGAAAGTAGATTTATCGAAGTTCGAAGACAAGGCGGTACAAAGCAACCGGAGCGAGGTGGCCAATATTGCCAATTACTTGCCAAGATCAATTTCAGTGGAAGAGTTTACCGATTTCCTGTTTACTAAAATCAGCCAAAACTATCCTGAATCTCTTGTTTATGAGTTAACGTCAGAAGATTTAAAGGCTATCGAAAAACTATCCATCGAAAAATACCAAACCTGGGACTGGATTTTTGGCTACTCGCCCCGATATCGTTTTACCAATAAGCTGAAGACCGAAGAAGGTGAAATCCGAATTAGTTTACTGGTTGAGAAAGGTTGTATAACCGAAGTCACTCTTTCAGGAGTAATTCCGGCCGAAATCAGCCAAAAGGTTTCGCTGGCATTGATTGGTTGCAGGCACGAGTTTGAGGAAGTTAAAAGAACTCTTACCGGGCTGAATGATGACAAATTTTTGCTGGAAGATTTAATATTCGGGATGTTTTAATCCACATCAATAATCCCTTTCGAAACCACTATTTTCACCAGCGTGGCGGTATTTTTAGCATTGAATTTCAGGAGCAAATTTTTACGGTGGCTATCCACGGTGAAGGTACTGATGAAAAGCTTGTCGGCAATTTCCTGATTGGTTAATCCATCAGAAATCAGTTTCAGGATTTCGCTTTCGCGTTTGGTAATCATTGGCAGGTCGTTGTTATCGTTCGAATGTCCATTCATCAGTTCTTTTACCCCTTTCCCCAAATACTGTTTCCCGCTTAAAACCTGACGGATACCGCCAATAATGTCGTCGACATCCGAAGTTTTCAGGATAAAACCGTCAGCGCCCTGATCAAGCATTTTTTCGACCACATGGCGTTGCGCAATGGTGGTGAGGGCCAGAACTCTGATTCCGGGAAACCTTGATTTGGCAATTTTACAGAACTCAATCCCGCTCATATCGGGCAGGTTGATGTCGAGCAGGATTAAATCAAAGGAATTTCCGTTGAGAAAAGCAAGCCCTTTGGCAGCATTCGGGGCAAGCAAACACTGGACATTCAGGTCAGATCCAGTGATGATATTGGCCAGGCTTTCGCTTACGATCGGATGGTCTTCAACAATCAATATAAGTTGAGGCATGGACGAATGGTTTTTGGAAACTGTTATCGCCCTAAGATATTGAAAAAAAAGATTATCTGAAACATTTGAATAAGTCATTAAGTGGTCATTCGTTGTCATTAAGTTGTGGGAAAACAATAGATGACAATTAAATGACTATAAATGACAACGTTTGACAGAGAAAACTTCTATCAGTATTGCGAGGATATTCAAATCATAAATTCTATTAAACTTTCAGTTCCTTTCTCCGGATGGCTAATTATTTCGAATTTTCCACCAAATGCGGTAACCCGGTCGTGAATATTTTTCAGACCTGCCCCGGTTTTTGAAGGATCAAGCTTTTCAGGATCGAAGCCAATTCCATTGTCGATCACCTGAATGCAAATACGGTCTTTTTCAGTAAATAACTGAATGTCAATCTGCCTGGCATGGGCATGCTTGAGGGCATTCGTGGTCAATTCCTGTGTGATACGGTAAAGGGTAATTTCTATTTCCTTTTCGTAACGCAGGTCTTCGCCAAAGGTGTTTAGCCTGATTACAGGCAAACCTTCCGGAGCCACTTGTTTGATAAAATCATTCAAGGCCGTTCGCAGGCCGTAATGCATTAGGGTTTCAGGCATCAGGTTGTGGGCCACACGCCGCATTTCAGTGATCGAGGTGTCGAGCAAATCGAGCGCATGATTGAAATGGGCGAGATTTTCGCTGGTGATAATTGCATTTTCTTTCATAAACGATAATTTTAATTTGACACCTGTAAGCATTCCACCCAGACCGTCATGTAGATCGCCAGCCAAGCGGGAGCGTTCGGCCTCTTCGCCCTGTAATACCGATCTCGCGGCGGTTAATTGGCGCTCTTTTTCGAGTTCGAGCAGTTGTTTTTCTTTAATTTCGAGCTTTTGATCGGCAATAATTTTCTTGTTCCTGATATTCCTGAACTGCATCCAACCCAGCACAGTCCCCAGCAATAAGGAAGCAATAAGGATATAGATTATCAGGGTTCGTTGCCTTTCGATCAAGGTTAGCCTTTCGATTTCGGCTTGTTTTTTCTCGGTCTGGTAGCGTACTTCCATTTCGGAAATTGAGTTTCGGTAGTTTTCATTCATCTGGTCTTCCAAAATTATCCGGAAGCGTTTGAAGTATTTGTCGGCCAATTGTTTGTTGCCGGTCTGGATGTAGCATCTGGCGAGGTTTGCAAATAGCGACGCTTTATCATCGATATCCGATGTATCGGTTTTCATTGCATTCAATGAATACTCAATGCTTCTTTGCACCTGATTTTGAACGAATTTGATGCTTGCCAATTCCACAAGTGCATTGACAACATACCTTTTAATGCCGGTCTTTTGTGCCAGAAGGAGAGCCTTTTGTCCATACACTTCGGCCGAATCAATCTGTTTTTGATCGAGGTATATTGAGGCCAGCTCCTTTGATGCAACCGACTCATAAACTATTTCACCCGATTTTTGATATGCCCGGATGGCCTCAGTGGCTACAAGAAGACCTTCAACATTGTTGCCCTTTTCGAGATAAATCTTGGAAAGGCCGGTGTTGGCTTGCCCAATCATGCTGAAATTATGCAATTCGAGGGCAAGTTTTTTTGTTTCTATATAGTACTTTTCTGCCAGCCCCGAACTGTGCTGGTACATATATGTTGCTGCAATATTTCCCAGTACCAGGCAGGAGTTAAGCTTGTCACCCACTTTTTCAAAGATTTTTAAGGCGCTGAATAAATTAGCAATTGCCTCATCGTATTTCTTTTGTCGTGTATATAAAGTTCCAAAACTTAAGTCGATGAGCGCTTCTGTTTCCTTATTTTCTACCGGCTTAAGTATGGTGCGAGCCTGGTTCAGATACACTTCCGCCGAATCGTAGCGACCTTCCATGGTGAATGATGCGCCTATGCAACGATTAAACCGGGCCAACATTATCTTATCTCCGAGAGTTTGGGCAAGATCGAGTCCTTGCCGGGCATAATATTTTGCCTTGTCATTGTCGGTAGTCACATAGCCAAGTCCGAGTTTATCGCACAAGTCCATTTTTGACTGAAGGTCAACTGCCCCTTTCCTGAATACCTGCTCAAGTGAGTCTAAATTTTTAGCACTTAGACATGCTACTGCAAAGAAGGTACAAGTAGCAAAAAGAATTATTTTCTTAAGCGAATTTTGAAAATTATTCATATTCTATCAATGGATTACCCACAAATCTATTCATTTCCGGTTAATTAAAAATCCCCTTTTTAGGGGATATTCGTTCATTTTCATCTCTCTAAATTTACTGTAATTATTTCAAATCCAGATACCATGAAACGAATAACACTGCTGACTTTCATAACCTTGTTCGTTCTGGCAACTTTTGGCCAATCTACTCCGGATAGTTTTCTGTTTGCTGCTCCCAATGCTCCTGAAGATGTATGCCAGATGCAAGATGATACAAAAAGCGACCTTCAGTCAAAGATCGCCGAACTGACCGATAGCCTGGTCGCGATTATTGACCGCCAAAATGCACTTACTGATGAATTTATCGAAAAAAACGGAGATGAAATGAATGCCGGAGCTTTGCGGAATGTGGGTTTTTCAGAAGCCAAAGCCAAAGATTTAAAGGATGCCGAAAACATGAGCGATGAAGAGGCTGAAGCCTTGGCCAATCAAATGATTAAGAAACGGTTAAACATGTCGATGGGTGATTTGAAAGACCTGGATAAGTTGGATACAGTCGGACAGAAAGCCTGGGCCGAAGGAGTTGCCACCGAGCAAATGGCGAATGCCCAAACCAACCCACAGCAGGCACAAGCTGAACAACTCCGGATCAAGTCACAAAAAAATATGGCTTCGCAGCAGAAAGCGATTATGGACAAGGAGAATGCCGGTAAATCAAAATTCAGCCAACAACTCGAATTGCTCGACAAGGATGCGCTAATAGCAAAAACAGAACTCGATATCCGGCTGGATCCACTTTTTGAAAAGCTGGAAAAAGCCAGCGAAGATGAGGCGGTTGGAATTCGTCACCAAATTAACGAATTGCAGGATAAGTATTGCCAGCAATTTACACCGCGCTACCTCGAAATTGTGGCCAATTACAAGGTTTATGTCAGCAAAATACTTCCGGAGACCAGCAAATTGGAAGCCATTCAAAACAAGCTTACCAAATCGCAAACCGGTGTGGATAAAAACATTGTTCAACCCAATCAGATTGGATTTGAAGAGGTTAAGGCATACTATTTTCTGTTGGGGAATATTTTCAAATATAAGCTTTACTAAATCTACAGGAATAAATTTTTCAGGAGATATAAAAATCCAGACAATGAAACAGTTTGTATTCTTTTTTTATCTGATGTTTTTGACGGTACTGGTTTTCGCGCAAAAAACCAATATGAATGCCGATCAAATCAGGCAGGAAATTGCCCGGGTAAGGCACGAGACCAATTACAATGATCCGGTAAAAGCAAATGAAGCCAACGAGAAAATCAAGGAACTTTCGAAACAGCTGATAATTCTGGGGCAGACAACGAATCAGAGAGGCAATGTTCCTGAAAAGGCGAAGTCGGAAGACGAAGCCGATTTCAGAACGCAGTTACTCGACGAAATGACCAGAGTTGTTGCATCAGACCAGAATTCGGCGATGGATCTGGCTCTTGGCTTGCGAAAAGAAATCGTGGAAGACTACAAAGAGGACGAATCGCCCAAAAATATTCCTCCCGAATTCCTTCAGGAAATGACGCTTTTGGTCATCGACATGTCGCTGCCCACCATTCAGCGTACGATTGACGGGATGCACAACTATAATTCGATCAGCACATTGGTGATTACAGGTGGCAAAAACGGAGCAATTGTAAATTTGCCTGATTTGTTGATTCGAGCCGCCAAATTCCCATTGAAGAATCTGTATATTATTAATTTCGGTCAGTTTCTGACGACTATTCCCGATCAGATCAATCAGTTCAAGAACTTGTCAACACTGGCAGTTTTTAACAACAAGATCAGTCAGTTACCAAACATGAGCGGATTTTCATCGCAGCTCGATTCGTTGTTTGTCGATGCCAATCCGGTTGCGACCTTGTTTCCTGTGGTGAGTTCAATGAGCAAACTGAAGACTCTTGGAATTATAAAAACTTCGGTTTCGCCCGCCGAAATAAGTAAAATCGAAGCATTACTTCCCAAATGCAAAATACTTACGAAATGAAGACCCAAACTTTCATCCTCCTGTTCCTGATACTTTTTGCATTTGAAAATTCAACGGCAAAGGAAATCCGCTTTTTTCTGAAGGTAAAACTTTTGACTTCCAATGGCGATACCCGCCCAATCCAAGGCGCTGTATCTTATTTTGTTACGACACTGGACAATCAGATGAAGAAAGACTTTCCGTGTATTGTAATTACGACCGATCAGGATATAGCCACTTTGTTGGGGCATGAACGTAATCGTCAATTATTGGGATCGGGCAACGAAGGGGCAACGAAAAGTATCGGCGATGCCCTGGATTGTGACTACCTCGTCATTTTGAATTTAACTACGATGGGGGATCAATTTGTCGTTTCGGCAAAGGTCATTCCGTATAAAGGCAAGGCTATCCAGCCCATTGCGATGGCCATGGACAAGAGTGCATATTCTGAAAACGCTGGTCACGAGATGCTGAATGCCTGCGATAATGTGGTCGCCAGGTTGATGAAGAGCCTGAAAAAGATGGAGATTTGTCCTTTCGCCGGACCGGTAACCGTGACTTTAACCAGTCACAAAAAGAAGGAAACTTCAGAGGAATATCCCGTTTTCTGCAATAACCAGGACGAAACTTTCAAAAAAACAGAATTCAGGTACGAGGATGCTGAGACTGAAATAAAACTACAAAAGGTTGGTGTCGAATATGCTTCAGGTTATATGAGATTCAGCGAAAAGGACTCAAGCGGAACCACTGAAGAAAATGGTTGTTACAAATGTCCTTCAGGGAGGATGGGAGGCCGAACTTCCACACAAACTTTTATCATCAATCAGGCCGTAAATGATTTTTCGAATTTAAGTATCAAAGATGGCAAATACATCAACGATGTCAGGATAAAGCTGATTTTCAACGACGACAGTACCTACCTGGTTTCGGTGAAAGGAGCTTCGAAACGTACCGGCAAATATACGCAGCGAGTGGAAGAAAAAGCAGAAGGCACCTGCGACGTAAAAAACAAAGCTCCTGACGTTTATCATCGAGATTCGGTTGCCGTCCCCTGCCGGTTCCTTCTCGGGCCATTTAAAGGAGCGCCAAGCCAGAAAGTGTTGAAGGAAACGCAGGATAAAACAACTTCCGATCCTGTTTCAGAAGATGAAACCACATTGCACATCGAATTTGACCTTAAACGCGATTAAACCAATTACTTATGAAACCAATAAAACTAAGTTTTTGCCTCGCAATTTTTGTTTTTGAAGCGCTGGTTGGGTCGGCACAGAAAACGAAACTGCTTTTAGATAAACCAGGAATTTTTGAAACACCCGAAAAGACGAGCCTTCCAGAATCAAATTGTGGTTTCTCCAAAACTGAAATTGCAGCCAATTTTCCAAAACTGAAGGGAATTACTGAAGCCGTAAGGCAAAACCCGGTCATGAACCTGCCGAATGGATTTGATTGCAAAACTGATATAACATACTGGACGTGCAATCTGAAAGAAATTTATGGAATCCCTGCTGAAATCAGTTTCTTCTTTCGAAGCTGGAGTTTGGAAAATGGCAAGGAGGTTCAGTGGATCAATGAGCCACCAGAATGGGCGATACAAATTAACCGGTTAAATTCAGCTAAAGGTTCAGGATTCAATGTGACAAGCAATCCTCCCGAAAATTCGGATCCAGGGTTTAATATGGAACGATGGGAAAAAGCTGCAGATCGGGTGAATGAGTTGTTTTATCCCCCCGGTACAAAGGAAACACTTGGGAAAGGGATAGACCGGTACAAGGGGGAAATCGTTGTGATTTTTAATCCTGATAGGCCTGCCTACTGGTTGCAGGTCACTATTCGTGAAACATTTGGCTTACTGTTCGATTACTACCGGTCGGATCCGAACCAGGCTATGTCAGCAATGATATTGAAAGTATTGGAAGAAGAATATTCACGTTTTTCAGAACCGGAGCGTGACGGATATGCATATTACGGAGATTCCAATTCGATTTCACGAATCGGATCTGATAGCAGGGAATTGCCTATTATGCGCGTAAATACGGCATACTGGAATAAGGTTTTGCCCCGTTCTGCCATCCAGATTCTCTCATTTTATTGCCCGGCTGATAAAGTCTTTATCAGGGAAGAAAAGGATGAACGCCTAATAAACAATGATGGCGCTTATCATTTAAGCCGATTTATTGAGGAACTGACTCCCGGCACATTTGTTCCGCTTATTGACAAGTAAAATACAAATTTAGATATTAGAACGTAGAGACCAGAAACTACACAAAAAACGGGGCGTTACCGAAAAGCCATAAGAGTAGGGAATTAAAAAACTTACCAAAATGAAAAAGATTTTACTCTTTGCAATTCTTGCATTAACAATCAATGCTTTTGCACAAGGCAAAATGCCAGCTTTAAAAATGCAGCATGCTACTTCAAAGTACACCGGAGATATCTTGAGTTTAAGGATTGACGGTGTATTCAAGAACTCCGGAATTCATTCTGCAAAAGAGTTGAGGGAATTCATCAAAACTCAAATGTTGGATCCACTGACAGCGATTCAGAAAATGGATAGTATTTACCAATGGAAATGGGATGCGATCAGTAATGGATGGAAGGTTGAATCAAAAACTATTGCTATGGGTTTTGATGCCAGTAATAATCCGACAATTTCAATTGTGAAAAGTTGGAATGGCACTGCATGGGTAGATTCTGCTCAAAACATTGTTACCTACGATGCAAAAAACAACCTTACCGGCATAACTATTAAAAATTGGGATGGCAGTACCTGGGTGAATTCGAGGAAAGTCTTCTTTACCTTCGATGCAAATTATAATCAAACAAGTTTTGTATTTCAAAATTGGGACGGTAGTACCTGGACCAATTTTATGAACTTCTTATATACCTACGATGCAAACAATAATAAGACAAGTGAAACCATTGAAAGTTTGACGGGCGGTGCATTGCAAAGTTCTTCTAAAAAAATCTATACCTACGATTCGAGCAATAATCAAATTAGTGAAATGGATCAAAATTGGACAAACAATGCCTGGGAGAACATATGGAATTACACGTATACCTACGATACCAAGAAAAATCAAACCAGTAAGTTTGAGCAGGTATGGAACAATGGCGCTTGGAAGAATTCGAGTAAAATCGATTATACATACGATACAAATAACAACCAAACCATTGAATTGCAGCAAGATTGGACGGACAACCTCTGGGTTTACACATTTAAAACAAGCTATACCTACGATGCCAAAAATAATATGACCAGCGAATTACACCAAACCTTTGACAACGATGTCCTGGTAGGCTTCTTTAAAATTACTTACACTTTTGATAGTAATAACAATAATATCAACACTTTACAACAAGACTGGAACGGAGTTGAATGGGAAAACGCCATTCAAACAATTTCTACTTTTAATGCTGGCAATAAACAGACAAGTAATATAAGTCAAAGCTGGAACGGAAGTGATTGGGTCACCCAACATGAATCTGCCTCTACATATGATACAAACAATTTTACAAAAAGCATTTCGAACAGAAGGTGGGCTAATGAAAGCATATCTGTGACTTCGGGCGATAGCACTTACTACTATTTTCGAACCGTAGTTTCTGGAATAAATGACTTAACAAACGAAAGTATTACCATTTATCCAAATCCAAGTAGTGGTAGATTTACAATAATTAGCCAAAACACAATGAGTTCGATAGAAGTCTACAGTTTATCAGGAGAACGTATTTATTCTAATTTAAATCTCAGCCAACAACCTTCTTTGGAGATTAATTTATCAGATCGTTTCAAAGGAATCTACTTAGTTAAAGTTAATAACGGAACGAAATTCTACAGCAAAAAAATTGTTGTTCAGTAGCGTTGGTTTATGGTCGATACCTTAATTAAAGTATTGACCAAAAATACTAATGGCTATTCAATATCATTTGGGTTATCAATGAATTTGAGTCTTTTGGGAGTAAATTATGCTTTCTAGAAGTATTCATTTTTGTTTGATTTTTAAAACTAAATTGATTAAATTTGATGCAGCTTTCCTGAAATTAGAAACTAAAATTAATCTCACCTATGAAAAAATTAATTCTTTTTATCGCGCTGTCTTGGGTTATGGCTGCTGTCCCAACTATTCTAAATGCCCAAATTAATTTGAAGGACAAATTGAAAAACCAAACTAACAACAGGGCCAATAGAAACGTTGACCAGGGAATTAACAAAAGCCTTGATGCAGTCGAAAACAATGTAAAAGATCTGTTTAAAAAGAAAAAACCTACAGATAACCAGATTGAAGGACAAGTCAAGGATAATAATAATCCTGAGGCCCAGGATGTGAAACCTACAGCCGATGCAAGTCCTTCGTTGGCAGCCTATTCCAAGTATGATTTCGTTCCTGGAGAGAAGGTCATTTTCTATGAAGATTTCAGCCAGGATGCCATTGGCGATTTTCCTGCACTATGGAATACCAATGGTTCAGCTGAGGTTGTAACTACAAACCTTTTTCCGGGGCAATGGATGAAATTCGCCTGCCGGGAAGCGATATGGACGGATTCTTTATTGAAATTACCCGAAAATTACACCATTGAATATGATGTAATACCAATAAGCGGACCTGAAAGTAGTGGAGGAATGGCAGGGTGGTGTATGCGGCTGATGCAGGCTAAAAATGTGAAAGCCTATGATTATGGCTCAACTCCCGGACAAGGAGGATACTGGTTTGAGGTCGCATATTACGGAAGACCGGGTTATGGTACCTGGCTGTATGGTGCCGAATGTGAGCAACTCAAAACAGGCGGTACTAAAGAAGGGGAGGAGTTTAAAGAGAAAATGAATCAGAAATTTCATATTGCTATCTGGGTTCAGAAAACAAGAGTTCGCCTTTACCAGGATCAAAATAAGCTCTTCGATTCTCCGAAAGCCTTTCCCACTGGTTGTGTGAAACCCGACAGGTTAAGGTTCGAAGATGGCGCTGCCATGGTTTCCAATATTCGTGTGGCGATTGGAGCACCTGATA
>JBAWZG010000033.1:0-25101 GCA_037143155.1 Bacteroidia bacterium | reverse complement strand
GGTGCGGTTTTCAGTAGGAATTGACAACAACATTGAAGTCAGCCTGAAGGCGATTCTGGAAATCTGCCGCGACGAAGGAGTGATTGGGTAAAAGGATTGTCAGAGTTGTGATTGTTGTCCTTGTTGTTTAGTTCAGAATAGGATTAATAAATATTTCCAAGTGATACATTCCAAATTTGGAGCGTGTCTCTCCCAAATGCCTTTCTGATTTTTGAAACAAAAATTTCAACTTCCATTTTTGCAGGCGCTTTAATCAGCGTATCGGACGAGGTTCTGGTTTCCAGGAATCTGGAGAATCTCAGGCTTCCGGAGTAATTCAATCCATTTTTGAGGTGCAATGGCTGGCTAATTCTGATGGAATCGAATTTTAAATTCAGAAAATCATATCCAAATTTTTCGTTCAGAAAATCGTTTACCGGAATATCCTTCAGATCCGGTTCACTCAGCAAGCGGTCATTTATCAGGATGTTTTCCGAAATGAACAAATCCAGAATCATCTGCCGCGCCTGGATTTTGAACGATTCATCGATTGGCTTAACTGCGAAAATATTGAGGTAATCCGAAAAGTCCACGAGCTTTTGTTTCGCCTTAATTTCAAAAGCGTGCAATGATTTTTCTGAAAGTTCATCCGATTCGAATTCGCTTTTCAAAACCGCCACATCCTTTGTCAGTTCTGCTTCCTGAGAGGCTGCACTGTCCTGTCTGGAATTACACGATTCGGAACTCAATAGCAGATAAAGCAAACACGTAGTCAATATGTATAAAAATCTCCTCATTTATCGTTCTCCTTTTGCCTGAAACGGATCATCGAAATCTGATTTTTCCGGTATTGTGTATCCAGTATTTCAATTCGTTTCAATCCTGTTGACGGGAAAGTCAGTTTGTTAATAAACTCCGCCTTATTGAATAGCTCGACACCTATTTTTTCCTTGTCAAAAACCTGGTAAATCATCGCACTGTCGGCTATGATCCGGTTCAGTTGGTTTCGTCTTTTCTGCCAGTCTTTCACATTCATGCCTGAAAAATATTGGATCATCATGGCATAATTGTCGGGCCGAAGCTGGACGCTTTCCTTTCTGTTGAATTTATCCAAAAGCCGGACAATTGTATCGGTTTGATAATAGGGCGATTTCACCACAAAATGAATGTTTGCCTTGTCCGTTTTAACCGTGAAACTTCCATCCGGTCCGCACAGGTAATTCACCGGTGATTCACCTTCATGGAGAACCTTGACTTCAATAATGCTGTTGACAACCGGCAGCCGGGTATCGGCGTCATAAAATTGAAACTGATAATCTCCTGAACTCATCAATTTAAAGAGAATGACAAAAATACCCAATATAAAAAGCACAAGCAGCGGAACATAAACGAAGATCCGGTTTGCCTTTTTCGAGATATCAACCTGACTTTCCTTAATAGTATTCTGAAATCTGAAATCATCCCAATTAGAATATCCAACATATTTGCTCAACAGATTCAGAATGTCGATTCGTGGCAGGGTCTCTTTTCCTGATTTCAAGTGAGTGTAAAACCATTTCTCGCTGATATGGGCATTAACCTTGTGAAGCAATTCTTCCTGAAAGTCAACAATATCCTGACCTTTCCACTCGGATATGACAGGATTTAGTCCCGGAAATGATTGCTTCATCTGTGCTGCAATCTTCTGCTTTAATATTTCAAACGACTTAATTTCCTTGTCCTTCACAAAGTTGTATATTTACTTTTTCCGTTGATTGAAAATCGCTTGTAAACTATTTTACAAATATTTTACAAGACTGTTGCAAACAAAAAAACAGGCATCGGCCTAAATTCGACATCTAAAATAGAAATTATTTCGTGTTTAATTTAAAATTTTGAAACTATGAAAAAGTTGATTTTATTACCGATTTGGTTTGTAGGAGTTCTGGTATGCAGCTCGTTTGCCGGAAATGTTCCTGATAAGGAAGTTCAGAAAGCCTTTGAATTGAGAATGAATGGCAAAGTTGATGAAGCGAAAGCATTGCTTGACGGCATTCTGCAAAAAGATTCCGCTAACGCACTTGCTCAGTATGAAGAAGCCCGTTTGCAACATTATTTGCTTACCGGAGGAGGCGAAATGAAAATGGATAAAATTCTAAATCCGATTAATAAAGCGGTAAGCCTTGATCCGAAAAATGTAACTTTTGCCTATTACAAAGCCATTGCCAGCTTCCTGAATGCGTTCATGGCCATGCAGATGGGAACCGGCGAGGTGAAAAACAAAATTGCAGAAACCTGTATTCAGTTTGAAAAAGTTCTTTCGCTGAAACCGGATTATTATGAAGCTACTTTATATCTGGTTGAAATCTATGGCATGCTTCCAAAAGACATGGGCGGAGACAGCTTAAAAGCTGCGGCTTATGCAAAGAAATTAGAATTGGCGAACGCCTACTTTGGTGCGAAAGCAAAGTCTGACCTTGCTCCGGAAGGCCTCGATCAGATTAAATTCTGGCAGGAACAACTTGCCAAAGACAAAAACAATCCTGAAATCCTCATGGAAATAGGCAGAGCCTGTTTATATAAAGATGATCAGATGAAAGCTGAAAAATATTTTAATGAAGCCAACAAGTTGGATCAATCAAAAAATATTCTGATTCTTGATCTGGCAAGGTATCATGTGATGAATGCGATGCAAAATCAGGATTTGGCAAAAACTGAATTACCTCTGGCAAAAACCTACCTCGAAAAATATATGAAATCAGTTCCTCAGCCGAATGTTCCATTAAGAGCATATGCGATGGGATTATTGACACGTTGCGAAATGATGCTTGGAAATAAAGCAGAATCCGAAAAACTGATGGAAGAAGCAAAAAAACTCGATCCCTATTTCTCAAGGGCCTCAGGTGTTCCAACACTGTTGCTGTTTGATCCGCCAACCCAAATCAGTCATCATTTCTTCTCTTTTTTCAAACCATTCTAAACTTTTACACCAATGAAACACCTCCGTTCGCTCTTTGAAATGTCAAACCGTAAATTGACCATTTCATTTCTTCTTGCTTCCGCCTTGTTGATCGTAGCTTCTCAACTGATCGGAATCGCCGACAATTTACCTGGAATTGCAGCACTTTGGGCCGGTATGATTTGCCTGTTCTTTGCCATTTTGCATCCCTGGAGAAGATCAGGAAATTATGGTATTCTGGCCGGTGTCTCTTTCGGATGCATTTTGCTAACCCTCCTGATAATATTTATTTTTAGTCTTTTGAAAAAGACAGAATATCTCAGTGAAGCTGTTGTATTTGCCTTTGTAGGCTTGTTCTGTATTCCCGGGATACTCGTTGGGTTTATTGGCGCAATCTATTGGAGTTTCAGGAAAAACAACTGACAAACTACGTGTAATGGACAAGTTAGCGGAAAGTTTAAAGCGACCCGAAACGGTCTCTTTATAGGCAAAATTTTAAATTGACAGTTTGTACTGCTTATATGATATTCGGGTTGCATCAGAGCCGAGCTGTTTGATAAATAATTAAGCAATAGGGTTTCAGCTTTGATATGATTTTAGTTATTTTTATTTGGTGTTTTTTAGTTATTCCAATTTAATTAATTTTTATTCCACTAAAACAAAGTAAAATGGAAACTATACAAAAAAAGACAATTTTCGCAAAAGCTCCAAGTTGGCTATTAGCATTTCTGACTATGATTTTATCAACGATTTTGTTATTCGCCATTGGCGAAGGAACAAAACAAGGTGAGTTAGCCTATGTAGTATATGATTTAGTAATTGTCGTTGGTTGCTATTTCATAGTCAAACAAAACCCGGGAAGCATCTGGTATGTACTTATCATTAGTAACCTGATGGGGATTTTACCTGCTATCATTGAGCAGAATTTTTGGATAACCACGATGTGGATGTTTGTTTGCACTGGATGGGTACTTTCAATACTTGCTGCAATTGCAGGAATGCTTATAGGGAAAAAGAAAGCCGTTTCTGATAATCCCTAATCTATTAAAGTTTGACTAATTAGTTTTCATTAGAAGATACCTGTTTTGAGCCATGTTTCTGGAATAATTGGAAGCTAATGATTTGTGCAAGTTTGGCATTTTCTATAGTTGTTTCTATTATAGCAGCACAACTATCTAAATCCGAACAAATAATTAATGGTTTTGCACTCAAAATAAACCTACCGCTTGAACAGCAATTACCCAAAAGTGGCGGTTCAGTGGTTTAATCAAGTATTCAAAATTAATAACAGGACCTTCTCAGATACCAGAACCGTTTGCAGTCAATGAAAACTTATAGAAAATTCATATATTTAATCCACATCTAACCAAAACTGGAGGACAAAATCATGTTAGAACATGTTCACAAACACATCATTTCTGAGTTGCAGCAAAGTGCAAAAACAGACATTATTTTTATTCTTTCTTCGATTGTGCTCAACCTCTTAACGCTGGCGATCAATTCAGGATCAGTCGAAAAATCGCGTACCGATAGCACTATGCTTGTAGTAATGTTCATTTTTGTTGCATTGGTTATCATGATTAATGTGGTTGCCATTGTTGGTTTGCTGAAAGGGAAAGAAACAAGAGCAAAACTTTTGAACGGCATCATTACCATGTACAAAGACCAAAAGGTTGACAAATATTACGACGAGTCGCTGCTTAGCAGCTACAGTGTGCGCTATAATCTGTTCATCATGGTGGTGGTCTGTACAGGAATTATCGCCATCATTGTGCCATTTGTGATGAGATAGAAAACTCAGTAAACAGAACAAACCTGAACAGGAATTTCATAGCCGAAAAAAGTACTATATTTGCCGCCTGTAAATTAAAACCTTCAAAAATGAAAGCATACGTTTTTCCAGGACAGGGCGCTCAATACCCCGGAATGGGCAAAGATTTGTACGAAAATTCGCCTCTGGCCAAAGAACTTTTCGAGAAAGCCAACGAAATTTTAGGATTCCGGATTACTGATATCATGTTCGACGGAACTGAAGAAGATTTGCGTCAAACTAAAGTTACCCAACCTGCCATCTTTTTGCATTCAGTTCTGCTTGCAAAAACATTGGAGAATTTCGCTCCTGAAATGGTTGCGGGTCATTCTTTGGGTGAGTTTTCAGCCCTGGTTGCCAATGGCGCATTGAGTTTTGAAGATGGTTTGCGACTCGTTTCGAAACGTGCACAGGCTATGCAAAAAGCCTGCGAAGCTGAACCTTCGACCATGGCCGCTATTGTTGGACTAAATGATGAAATAGTTGAAGAAGTTTGTGCTTCGATTGACGATGTGGTTGTTCCAGCCAATTACAACTGCCCGGGGCAACTGGTGATTTCAGGTTCTTTTGCCGGAATCGACAAAGCCTGCGAAGCATTGACTGCCCGCGGTGCCAAGCGTGCATTGAAACTTTCAGTTGGCGGTGCTTTCCATTCTCCACTCATGGAACCTGCACGTGAAGAACTTGCGGCTGCAATTGAAGCCACACCATTCTCAGTTCCCGTATGTCCGATTTACCAGAATGTAAATGCCACTCCAACTTCCGATCCGGCAGTAATCAAACAAAACCTGATTGCCCAGCTAACTGCTCCGGTCAGATGGACACAAACCGCCAAAAACATGATTGAAGGTGGTGCAACTTTATTCACCGAAATTGGCCCGGGGAAAGTTCTTCAGGGATTAATCAAAAAAGTTGACCGTAATGCTGAAGTTGCAGGTGTGCAAAGCTTTGAATAATGATTTTAGTCAGAGCCCCACATGAAGTGGGACTCTGACTATCCTATAAATTCAGCACTTCTGCGATAAACTCCTCCAGAATTTGTTGATGATCGAAAGCCAATTCAGGAAGTTTGTCCAGCGGAAACCATTGAACCTTGGCAGCATCGTCGCCAGCACATGCGGGTAATTCTCCTTCAGTAAAAGCATAAAAAAGTACTGAAATGGTTCGATGCCTCGGATCGCGGTTTACGGCACCATAGGCGCGAAACTGTTTCAACTCTCCTACCCTGATTCCGGTTTCTTCCTCCAGTTCGCGTTGACAGGCAGTTTCCAATTCTTCATCCAGTTCAACAAATCCTCCCGGAAGCGCCCATTTCCCTTTGAAGGGTTCGCGACCGCGTTCAATCAATAAAACCGATTGCTGATTACTGATCAGTATTGCATCAACGGTTACTGCTGGTCGGGGATATGGATAGGTGTACATGAAGGAGTTATGAGTTATAATTTGAGCCCCTACCAAACCCTCCCCAAAAGGGAGGACTTAAAGCCTCACCCTCCGGGGGAGGTTTGGAGGGGGCTTTTAATCTTTTACTATCCGTTTCATCACCCGCATCTGATGCGTGTACCGTTTGGTTTCAAGGTTGTAAATTCCGAACTGATCTACATTGTCAATCCGGACTTTTCCTGATGCATGAATGATTTTATTCTTTTCCCAGATGATACCAACATGGACAATTCGGCCTTCGTCATTATCAAAAAAAGCCAGGTCACCAGGTTTGGTTTCCTCAATGAAACTTAGCGCTTTGCCGCAATGTACCTGTTGACCGGCATCGCGGGGAATAGCGTATCCAGCCATCTTATATATAATCTGAGTTAAACCCGAACAGTCGATTCCCAAAGGCGAACGGCCACCCCACAAATAGGGGGCATTAAAATATTTTAAAGCCTGATCGATCATTACCTTCCGAACATTGGCCGGTTTCTTATAGGTGAAATTTCCTGTATGCTCAAAGACTTCCTGTTGAATGGAGAATTCTTTCAGATAAGGACGCCAGCAGGGAAGCGTGCTTCCGGCCACAATCATCATGGTTTGCTCGGCATTCACCGGAATAATATTGAATATGTCGGTGGTAACGGCAAAAGGAGAATGATCAATTTTTTGATACGTCTTCTCCATCAATGGTGTAATCATTTTCATATCAATCCAACCATCGTAGCTGTCAAATGCCAGTTTCACATGAGCCCATCCAAGCATGATTTCATTCACAACAAAATGCTCGCCATAAAGAATCTGGGTAATCATCTCACTTTGTTCCGATGGCTCCCTGCGCACAGGAATAATACTTAAACCTGAAATACCATAGTTCATAATCGATGGATTTATCGGATAAATTTGCGCGAAAGGCATTCAATTCCGCTGGTTTATTGCTTCGACTGCCCGTAACTTCGAAGATTTTGCTATTTTTAATTTATCAAAGATAAAACTTCAGAGTTAGTTTCTAAATTGCAGAGGTTTTCAAAATCCAGAACTTATGAAAAAGTTATTAACCCGACTTAATAAATCATATCATCTTTTCTATCTGGCTTCTGTTATTGTTGCCGGCATTGGTTTAATCTTTCTCGTTTTTCCGGGAGAAAGCCGCTTCCGCTTCGAGTTTCAGAAAGGAAGTCCCTGGAGACACGAAACCTTGATAGCTCCGTTCAATTTTGCAATTTTAAAAACTGATGCTGAAATTAAAATTGAAAATGATTCCACGCTAAAAACCTATGTTCCCTATTTTACCTTAGACACCCTGATCGAAAACTCCAAAGTTGGGGTTTTTACGCTTGAACTTTCAAAACTTGCTGACAAGAACCCGTCATTAAAAGCTTGCGAAAGCATTCATAATTTGCCTGGCATTTTAAGAAATATTTATAACACAGGCATACTTCCTAAACCAATAAATTCATACAAGGAATTGGAAGGAAAGTCAGAAATCATAAAAATCAGAGGAAATAAGGCAGAAAAAATACCTGTAATCCGACTAAATTCAATCAAATCGGCATACCAGGAACTAAATGATACAGTTCGGAAAATAACCGGAAAGTATTATGTTGAAATCATTCAAAAAATAATTCTCAGTGATTACATCGCTGAAAATCTGGATTTTGACGAAAAGATCAACCGGGATGAAAAAAAGCAATTGTTAGACAAGCTTTCAGCAACAAAGGGTATGGTGCAGGCTGGTGAACGAATTATTTTTCAGGGAGATCTGGTCGGTCAGGAAAAATATATGATTTTAGAATCACTCAAACAGGCATACGAAACCAAGCGGGGTGATAATATTGAATATTTGCTGGTCATTGCCGGTCGCCTGATCATCATTACTTCACTTATTGGTCTGATGTTTCTCTACTTGCTTTTTTACCGTAGGGAACTTTTCGACCACAAACGCAATCTTTCATTTATTATCATGATGATTGTTCTGATGGTTTTCATGGCAGCTTTTGCAACCAAAGTAAAACTGATAAACATTTACATGGTGCCCATGGCCATACTACCTATTTTAATCCGGATTTTCTATGATTCGCGTACCGCTATTTTTTCGTTGGTGGTGACCACTTTAATCATCGGATATTTTGCCCCAAATAGTTATGAATACATTATACTTCAGATCGTTGCAGGAATTATTGCTGTTTTCACCTTGAACAAACTTCACAAGCGGTCGCATTTGGTAATATCGGCATTTGCTGTATTTGCAAGCTATTCGTTGGTTTATATTGCAATGGCTATGGTTCAGGAAGGCAGCCTCGAAAACATCAATTGGGAAGCTCTGGAATGGTTCGGAATCAGTAGCTTTCTAATTTTCATTACCTATCCGCTGATCGATATTTTTGAACGAATTTTCGGATTTGTTTCAGATGTTACCCTCATCGAACTCTCAAATTCCAACCAGCCATTACTCCGGAAATTAGCAGAGGAAGCACCCGGAACCTTCCAGCATTCCCTTCAGGTTGCCAACCTGGCTGAGGCAGTTATTCAACGAATAGGTGGAAACCCATTTTTGGTATATGCTGGTGCTTTATACCACGACATTGGGAAAACTTATAAATCAGAATATTTCATCGAAAACCAGGTAGCTGGTATGAATCCACACGACAGTTTGGACTATTTGAAAAGTGCTGTAATCATCATTGATCATGTAACCTATGGAGTTCAACTTGCCAGAAAATACAAATTGCCGGAAGTCCTCATTTCGTTTATCACGACTCACCATGGCACAACGCAATCCAACTATTTTTATAAAAAGTATCAAATTGAGAATCCAGGCGTAGTGGTTGATACTACTCTGTTTTCTTATCCGGGGCCTTTACCGCATAACAAGGAAATGGCAGTATTGATGCTTACTGATGGCATCGAAGCAACAGCACATAGTTTAAAGGAAAAAACGGCTGCCACTTTTAGCGAGATGATCGACTATTTGGTTGATCAAAAAATCAAGTCAAATCAGTTGATTGATGCTGATCTGACTTTGCGCGAAATCACCATTCTGAAAAGCACACTACTCGAAAAATTAGTCAGTATCTATCATATCAGGATTGAGTATCCGAAATGAAATACTTGTTTCGTGTTGCGGGATGCGAGATAGCTATTCCTGATTGATAGATGGTTTAAAGGATTGAATTTTCAAATCTTCAAATTAATTAATCTTCAAATTCCAGGAACCTTTCAGGATTTAAAAAACGAATGATAAAAGCGAAAGGATGACATTAACAACGGGATTCCCATGGTAATGTAGACGATCGAAAGATATTCAGGGGAAACAACTCCTGTTTTGCGAAGCATTATTCCTGAAGAAATCATAATTCCCATCATCAGGTAACTTTTCCAGTTAAAAAATGAGAAGACACACGGACGTTCGATCGAAAGATTAAGAATCCGGGCAACATGTTTTCCAGATATTTTGAAAAATAAAAGATTGAAAAATAGTGTACCTCCAAGAATACAAGCTATAATCCGGATAACTAAAAAATGCGGATAGGAAATTGTATACGAATATCCCCGGTATTCGAGCATACCTCCGGCAAAAGTCCAAACCAATGCCGTAATAAAGAGCAGATAATGTTTCGAAATACGTGGAGTCAGAGATTCAAAACGCATATCAGGATTTTTAGGCTACAAAGAAATGAAATATTTTTGTCAAGATAAAGGAACTCACCGGATTCCAAGTTATTTGCTTCGATAGTTAGGACAAGCGAACTAAAACCAAATTCAGCTTCGTTCCTGACCTCCATTCAAAAATGAATTGTCAAGGTTGTTTTTTGATGAATTTTCATGATTTTTACTGGCAATCGACTTCAATTCTTAAATAAAATCTTGATATTTGTTATACTTTAATACATAAAAAATACATATCCCCTTAAATCATTACGCCATGTTTAAAATCCAGACCTTAAACAAAATTGATCCGGAAGGATTGAAGATTTTCCCGCTCGACAAATACGAAATTGCCAGTGAGTTTGCCAGTCCTGATGCAATAATTGTTCGCAGTCAGGCCATGCACGACATGGAATTACCTACCGGTTTGCTTTCGATTGCCCGCGCTGGTGCAGGAGTAAATAACATACCGATCGAAAAATGTACCGAAAAAGGCATCGTAGTTTACAACACTCCCGGTGCCAATGCCCACGGAGTAAAGGAAATAGTAATTGCCGGAATGCTGCTGGCTTCGCGCGATATCGCCGGCTCAATCGAGTGGGCAAAAACCTTAAAAGGAAAAGAAGCTGAGGTACCTGCTTTGGTGGAAAAAGGGAAAACCAATTTTGGCGGAACCGAAATTCGCGGAAAAACATTGGCTGTGATTGGATTAGGTGCAATCGGTGTTCTTGTCGCCAATGCTGCACAGGCGCTCGGTATGAATGTGCTTGGTTATGATCCTTACATTTCAGTCAATTTTGCGTGGAAACTCAGCCGAAATGTGAAGAAAGCTGAAGGAATGGAATCGTTGCTTTCCAATGCTGATTTTGTTACCATTCACATTCCGCAGATGCCTGAAACCAAGGGATTCATCAATAAAGACAAGCTGAAGATGATGAAAAACGGCGTGAAAATTCTCAACTTTGCACGCGGTGGTCTGGTAAACAATCAGGATATGATAGAGGCTCTTGAATCCGGAAAAGTGGGCAAATATGTAACCGATTTTCCGGAAGACGAATTGATCAGTGTTAAAAACATCATTGCTATTCCGCATCTTGGAGCATCTACCGAAGAGTCTGAAACCAACTGCGCGATTATGGCTGTGAATCAAACCATTGAATACCTGGAAAATGGAAATATCATTAATTCAGTTAATTTTCCGGATACCGAAATGGATCGGAATGGCGGAACCCGCATCGTAGTTGCCAATAAAAATGTTCCAAAGATGGTTAGCCAGATATCAGCGCTGTTGGCTCACGAAGGTCTGAACATTTCGAATATGCTGAATAAGAATAAAGCTGAAATAGCTTATAACATCATAGATATCGACGGTTCTGTTCCTTCATCAGTAAAAGATATGATCTCTGCTATTGAAGGAGTTATTATGGTTAGGATTTTGCCTCCCAAATAATAAGTTTCCATTAAAACGTAAATTATTACCCGGTAAAAATATGGCGTAATTGCTATCTTTACCGGGTAATTTTTATGAATGCACCAGTCTGTTTAATTAAACGCGAAGACGCAAAGGCGCAAAACATTGGATTTTCAATTAATATTTCTTAGCGATTTTGCGGCTTCGCGTTTAAATTTTTTTTGGAGACAATTAGGTATATCTATTTTAATCAAACTGAAAATAAAATTTCTATCAAATAACAATGGAAAAAAATCTCGTTACAAAAGCAGCCGATAATGTCCGGATCCTCTCGGCTTCAATGGTTGAAAAAGCCAAATCCGGACATCCCGGTGGTGCAATGGGTGGAGCAGACTTTATAACCGTATTGTATTCAGAGTTCCTGAATTACGATCCAACAGACATGACCTGGATCAACCGTGACCGGTTCTTTTTGGATCCGGGGCACATGTCTCCTATGCTGTATTCAATCCTGTCGATGACCGGAAACTACAGTATGGAAGAACTTTCAAATTTCCGTCAATGGGGAAGTCCAACGCCTGGACATCCTGAAGTTGAACCTGCCCGCGGAGTTGAAAATACTTCCGGGCCACTTGGTCAGGGCCATGTGATGGCCATTGGAGCAGCTATTACCGAACGTTTTATGGTCGAGCGTTTTGGCGAATGGATGGCTCACAAAACATACACATTTATTTCAGATGGTGGAGTTCAGGAAGAAATTTCTCAAGGTGGTGGACGGATTGCCGGGTTCCTTGGATTGAACAACCTGATCATGTTCTACGATTCAAACGACATCCAGCTTTCGACTGAAACTAAAGATGTTACCAACGAAGATACCGCAAAAAAATACGAAGCTTGGGGTTGGAAAGTGGTTACCATAGAAGGAAACAATGCCGACCAGATCCGCAAAGCATTGAAAGAAGCTCAGTCTGAAAAAGAAAAACCTACCTTGATTATTGGTAAAACCATCATGGGTAAAGGTGCCTTGAAAGAAGATGGTTCAAGTTTTGAACGTCAATGCGCTACTCACGGCATGCCTTTGGGTGAATCTGGAGCATCATACGAGAAATCAATCCTGAATCTGGGCGGAGATCCGACGAATCCATTCGTTATTTTCGACGATGTTCAGGCATTGTTTGATGCCCGCAAAGCAGAACTTATAGCCGCTTCAGCTCAGAAAAAAGCAGCACAGCAAGCCTGGGAAAAAGCAAATCCGGAACTGGCTGCAAAATTGACTAAATTCTTCAGCAAATCAGCTCCTGAATTTGACTTCAGCAAAATTGTACAGAAAGCAGGTTCGGCTACGCGCGCTGCTTCAAGTACTGTTTTAGCTGCTTTCGCCGGTGAAGTTGAAAACATGGTAGTTTCTTCAGCCGACCTTTCAAACTCAGATAAAACCGATGGGTTCCTGAAAAAAACTAAAGCTTTCACCAAAGGTGATTTCTCTGGTTCATTCTTCCAGGCTGGAGTTTGCGAGCTGACAATGGCTTGTATCATGAATGGTATGGCGCTGCATGGCGGTATTATTCCTGTTTGCGGAACTTTCTTCGTGTTCTCTGATTACATGAAACCAGCGGTCCGTATGGCTGCACTCATGCAATTGCCAGTGAAGTACGTTTGGACTCACGATGCTTTCCGCGTTGGCGAAGACGGACCAACTCACCAGCCAGTTGAGCAGGAAGCTCAAATACGCCTGATGGAAAAACTGAAAAACCACCATGGGAAAAACTCAACTTTGGTACTTCGCCCGGCAGATGCGGAAGAAGCAACAGTTGCATGGAAACTGGCTCTTGAAAATATTGATACTCCAACTGCACTGATCCTTTCACGTCAGAATATCAAAAACCTTCCTTCAAAAGGAGATCGCTATGCTGAAGCTCAGAAAGCAGCCAAAGGCGCTTACATTGTAACCGACTCAGAAACTACACCCGACGTGATCCTGTTGGCCAGTGGTTCTGAAGTGGCCACTTTGGTTGAAGGACAGGTATTGCTCGAAAAAGAAGGCATCCAGTGCCGCATCGTTTCTGTCCCTTCCGAAGGTTTGTTCCGCAGCCAAAGCAAAGAATACCAACAAAGTGTATTACCAGCCGGAATTAAGAAATTCGGTCTGACTGCCGGTTTGCCGGTTAACCTGGAAGGACTGGTTGCCTCTGAAGGAAAAGTATTCGGATTAGAATCATTCGGATTCTCTGCTCCATATACCATTCTCGACGAAAAACTTGGTTTTACTGCACAGAATGTGTTCAATCAGGTCAAGGAAATACTCAACTAAAATTCAATATAATTGATTTTGAATACCCCGGAAATTCACTTTTCAGGGTATTTTGATTTTATACTTTTACGGAACAAATTTTTTATTGAAATTTCTTTACTTTTATATCTGAATATAAATAATTCAATTGGCACAAATAATTCCGGGATTGAAGCGATGAAAAGAAAAACTGAGATAATCACAAAATTGATCCGCAAAAAAGTTTCAGAAATTGATCCGCAGGCTCAGGTAATTCTTTTCGGATCAAGAGCACGAGGTGATGAACGTATTGATTCTGACTGGGATGTTTTAATTTTGACAGAATATTCGATTGACATCGAAAAAGAGAACCAATTTCGAAATCATTTATATGACATTGAGCTTGAAACCGGAGAACCAATTTCCCTCTTTGCCTATTCAAAAGCTGATTGGAATACCAAACAACGAATTTCTCCTTTTTACGCGAATGTGAGAAAGGAAGGAATAAGTTTATGAGCCCCGAAGAAAGATCCGAATATATCCAATACAGGATTAAGACCGCCCAGGATACATTTGATGCAGCCAAAGTATTAGCTGAAAATGGATTCTGGAATTCGGCGGTTAACAGACTTTATTATTCGGTCTTTTATGCCGTAAATGCTCTTCTTGTTCAAAATGAAATATTTAGCAGTTCTCATTCAGGCTTACGAAGCCAATTCTCACTGCACTATATCAAAACAGGTAGACTTGACCGGAAATACGGCAATCTATTGTCACAACTCTACGACTGGCGGCAAAAGGCTGATTATGGTAATGTCTTTGACTTTGATCCGGAATCGGTTAAACCCCGATTTGATGATGTCTTAGATATGATACGAGAAATAGAAAAAGAAATAGCGAAAACAAGCTAACCAATAAGGCAGCCCGATTAGAGCTGCCTTATTGGTTAAGTTTGAGTCGTCATGCTGAATTTGTTTCAGCATCCCAATTTTATTGAGACCCTGAAACAAGCCTTCGACTTAAGCTCAGTCGAACGTTCAGTGTGACTTGACTTCGAAATTCTATTTTCTAACCACTTCCATCATTTTGCCTTCGTAAGACACCGTTGCATCTGCCTTCTTGCTCAAATCAAAAGCCACCGGCTTCTGTTTGCTCACCCAAATAATGTTGAATGTACGTGATTTCAGCATACCATCAAATGATCCGGTTGAAGCACCGATAGTCAGTTTTCCGGATTGCTGGTTATATTTGATTTGAATCGTATTGAAAGCTCCTTTTTCGTAATTGTAGTTAATACCTTCGTCTTCGTACAAAGTGAATTCAGCGTTCTTCCCTGTGTAAACATACAAGGTAATTACGTCAGCTTGTTTCTCGCCGGTGTACTGAATTTCAGGACCGAAAGGAACAATCGAACCTTCTTTTACAAACAAAGGCATCCGCTCGTAAGGCGCATCCACACTGATTTTCTGTCCGCCTTTGGTATACTTTCCGGAGTACAAATCGTACCAGCCATTAGCCGCCGGAAAATAAACTTCACGATTGCGTGCTTTGTACTGGTATACCGGAGCAACCATCAGCGAAGGGCCAAACATGTACTGATCGCCAATATTTTCAACTTTCTTGTCGCCATTAAAATCCATCACCAAAGCACGCATGATGGTATAATCTTCGAAATGAGTTCTTCCGGCAAGTGAATAAATGTATGGCATCAGGCGGTAACGCAGTTTATCCGAATAAACCATGCTTTTGTATGCCGGATGATTTTCAGGAGCCATGTTGTAAACTTCGCGGTACGGAAACTGGCCATGACTGCGAAACAGTGGACAGAAAGCCCCAAACTGGTACCAGCGTGAATTGAGTTCGCGCCATTCATCCAGATCGGCTGATCCTTCTTTGGCCTGTTCGTAACGTTTCTCCACACAGAAACCGCCAATATCCATCGTCCAGTATGGAATTCCGGAAATGGCAAAATTCAAACCTGCTGAAATCTGCGCTTTCATATCTTCCCAACGTGTACCAATGTCGCCACTCCAGGTCGCTGTTGAATAGCGCTGCAATCCTGCAAATCCGGAGCGGGTCAGAAGAAAAACCCGTTTATTGGGATCCACGCTTCGCTGACCATCGTATATAGCTTCGGCATTCATCAGCGCATAAGCATTGAAATATTTAGTCGATGGTCCGAGTGCAGTCGGAGTTGTCAGCTTTTTCCGGTATTCGATGCTCGAATTCGAAAGAATATCTGGTTCTGAAGCATCCATCCACCAGGCATCAAATCCTTTGGAATAAAGGTGTTCCTTCATTTGGTTCCAGAATAATTTACGGGCATCCGGATTGTATGCATCATAAAACGAACCGATATATCCTTTGCCAATCCAGTCGCGAACACTGTCTTTGGTGGCCTGTTGATACATCCAGCCTTTGCTGTCGAATTCTTTGTAATGATCGGTGGTGTGGTAGAATTTCGGCCACACGGAAATCATGATGTGAGCGTTCAAATCGTGTACATTTTTTACCATTCCGGCAGGGTCAGGGAAAAAGGTTGTATTAAACTCGTGCGAACCCCAGTCTTTAACC
Organism: Bacteroidia bacterium; assembly: GCA_037143155.1. Taxonomy (GTDB): domain Bacteria; phylum Bacteroidota; class Bacteroidia; order Bacteroidales; family Prolixibacteraceae; genus Aquipluma. The sequence continues at coordinate 9,044 of JBAWZG010000033.1, read as the reverse complement.
GGCCAGTAACTCCAATCGAGAACAATATTGTCGAGCGGAATCTGGCGTTTACGGTATTCTTTTACCACATTTACCAACTCGTCAGCCGATTTGTAGCGTTCGCGGCTCTGCCAGTAACCCATTGCCCATTTCGGCATAATCTGAGCTTTACCAGTCACAATGCGGTAACCGCTGATTACCTCATCCAGATTTTTTCCTTTAATGAAATAATAATCGATCTGATCACCCATTTCCGAAGAAAGTTGCAGCGCATTTTGGTCTGCTTTTAGTCGCGGACTCAAAACTTTCAGGCCAATGTATGAAGTCCCTCCATCGGGTTTCCATTCCAACCGGATCGAATATTTTTTGCCTTTTTCCAGTTGTTTGGTGAACTTATATGTATTCGGATTCCAGGCTGTTCTCCAGCGTTCAGGAACAACTAACTCATTGTCGATATAAATTTTGGTATATCCGGCGTAATACAGTTTGAAATGAAATTCTCCGGATTCTTTGGGCTCAATCCGACCTTTCCACAAAATGGTTGAATTGTTGAATTGAAATCCCTCCGGAAATTTTTTGATGGTAGTCAGGTTTTCGTAATCGATAGCCGATTCATTGCGGTTAACAAAAACTTTGCTGGTATCCGAATTGGTGTAATAGATTCCGGACAAGCCACCCTCCTCGCCCTTAGCATTGTAGAGTTTGAATAAATCCATGTTGGAATAATCGCGCGGATCGCCGAATTTGGTTACCGAATAATTGTCCCATAAAAGACCGTAGTTTTTATTCGAAACCACAAACGGAACCGACACTTTGGTATTGTACTGGTATAAAATTTCGTTTCGGCCTTTGTAATTGAACTCGTCCGACTGATGCTGACCAAGTCCATAAAAAGCCTCATCATCCGGAGATTCGAACACCTGCGAAAAACTATAACCGTTTGTTCCTTCAACAGTAATTGGTGTAAATGACTGGCCATTTTTTCGCTCCTGAAGAATTTTATGATTATTCTCGTCGTAAAAAACGACAGCTCCTGACGTTTCAGAAACTTTGGCTTTTAATTTGGCCGTCGACAAAATCAGGCTATCATTCTGTTCAACTACGTTGAAAGTAGTTGGAACAGCAGCATTATCAACAACACACAAGCTTTTTGCAGTTGAAACCTGATTTCCAGGTGTGGCTATCACACGGATAATCCGGTCGCTGATCACCTGAAGGTTGATGGTTTTTGCACCATTTTGGGAGATTGATTTCGGATGAATGAGCACTCCACTGGAAGTTTTTTCCCAGACTTTCTGTGAACTGGCTGCAAGAGAAAATATTAAAAATAATGCAATCAAAAATTTTTGCATGGTATAGCTGGTTTAATCAGGTTGAAATTTTATACTGTAAAAATAACAAAAAGCCAGAATATAAAGCCGTTTTCAATGAAGCCGTAATAATTTAATGACCTTCCATTGCCAGCCTTTTTGTCCAATTTATTTGGTTTTAATCCATACTTCCATTTCTCCGGGACCTCGGTTAGCCCAGGAATAGTAAGGAATTGCGGTGAAATTCAGGTTTGATTCGTCAGTTTTAGAACCCTTTCCCTTTTCAGATATTTTTGCCTGACCTTTCAGAAGAACTACACCACCCAATATTTCAGGATGATACTCTGATTTTAATGCAGCATTTTCCGACAAAATCAGGTTCAGCACATGCTTGTCTTTATAATCGGGCCATTCGGCACAATAAACCACAGGACCGCGCATCAAGGCAAGCTTATTTTGATCGTCTGCAACTTTTTCGTTGGCTTCAACCCTGCGAATTTCCATTGGCATTGAAAACGCCACTAAATCTCCTTTTTTCCAATTGTTTCTGATAACTGCATATCCATTTTCAAGCTGATAATCGACTGTTTTCCCATTCACCTTCAGCGCAAATTTCTTTTCTGAAGCAGTTGAAAAGCGGTACAAACTACCTGAAATTGGCTTGTCAGACAACCATCCTGGTATCCTCAATGCCAATTCAAACGACTTCGGATTTTCAGGATTGATACTGAATTTTACTTCGCCATCCCAGGGATATTTGGACGTTTGCTCAATTTCCAGCTTTTGTCCACGCAACGTCACATGGACTTTGCTTTGAATAAACAGGTTAACATACAGGCGTGAATCAGTTTGCCCATAAATATAGCCCGGAACAGAAGGGATGAACCGGCATACATTGCTGGGGCAACAGGCACAGCCAAACCATTCGCTCCGTGAATGTTCACCGTTTGATTCGAGTGGATTTGGGTAAAAAAAATGGTCACCACCTTGCGAAACACCCGAAATCATTCCGTTATAAAGAATTTGTTCAAGTACGTCGAAATATTTTGAGTCTCCATGCAGGAGAAAAAGCCGGTAATTCCAGAAAATCTCCCCAATCGAAGCACAGGTTTCATTGTAGGCCGACCTGTTTGGCAATTCATATTTCGGCCCGAAACCTTCGTGTCCGGCTTGTGCACCAATTCCTCCAGTGATGTAAAGTTTGTAATTAACCAGATCATCCCAAATGCGATCGAGGGCCTGAACGTAATTTTTATCGCCGGTTAATGCTGCCACATCGGCCATTCCGGAATATAAATAGGTAGCCCGGACTGCATGACCAACAGCTTCGGTCTGATCGATAACCGGAATGTGATCCTGCGAATATTCTCCTCTCGAATGAGGTGAATTATGACCACGGCTGTCGATGAAAAATTTGGCCAGATCGAGGTATTCCTTTTTTCCGGTTGTACGGTACATTTTTACCAGTCCCATTTCAACCACCTGATGACCGGGCGACCGCATCATTTTTCCCGGTCCAAAAGTCCGGACCAAAAGATCGGCATTTTTGACGGCAATATCAAGAAACGACCTTTTGCCTGTTGCCTGAAAATGTGCAACGGCCGCTTCAAACATATGTCCGCTATTGTATAATTCATGACTCAGGTCCGACTCCATTTCCCAGCGTTCAGAACCTGACCAGGCATGCGGATGCGCAGGGTCAATCGTTCGGGAAGTATATAAATAACCATCCGGTTCCTGTGCTTTTCCAATGTATTCAATCAGGGTGTCGATTCGGGCGTCTAAAACCGCATCAGGAGTAGTTTGTAATGAATAACTTGCACCTTCAATAATTTTGTAGATATCGGTATCGTCAAAAGGATATTCCGTACAGAATTTTCCTTTTTTCAAACCTCCGGCAACTTTGAAATTATCGACCCTTCCAGTGATATAGCATTGTTTTATGGCGATCGGGATGGTCACCTCATGGTTCAACCTGATGCGTGGAGCCCAAAATTCGTCGGTGACCTTTACTGATGTAAAAGGAACAGGTCGAATAGGATAATCGTTTGTGGGTGTCACGTTCTGTGCCGGACAAATCAGCGATCCGGCTAATAAAATCAAGGCAAAGGCTGTTGATAGAAGGAGGTTCATTTTGTACGATTTAGTTCAGGTTTCTTTGAATGAAAAACTGTAAGCTCAAAAATAACAAAATAGGTGTTCATTTCACACTTTAAAATATAATCCGGATTTTAACATTCAACCCATAAACTCGAAAATCCCTATTTCAATCCTGACAAATCGGTATTTTCAAATTTTTAAAATTTCTGAACATAGAAATATTTGTAATATCAGTTCCCTTCGTTATATTTAACTTGCTTACAAAAACTGAATAATCAACACTGACTCTAAAAACTTAGTTATGAATGAAAATTCGGAAAAATTAACCAAGCTTTTTAACTGGATGGATGATTTGAGCAGACGACAGCTGAAAGTTAACAGCGAACTCAATGAAATCCGGTTTGAAATTGAACAGCTTAAGGCCATTGAGAATGAGGAAAATGTCAGTTCGAAACCTGAAAATGAAGTTGAAAAGGTTTTACTGAAGGAACAAACTGGAAATTTTCAATCGGAATTTGCTCCGGAATTCCAATCAGTAGAAATTGAAAATAGCTCAAAGTTCCAGTCCTATCCAACAAGTTATTCTACAGAGAAGAGACAAAATTCAACCAATGCCGGCAATGAACTTGAAAAATTCATTGGAGAGAATCTGATCAGCAAAATTGGAATCATCATTACGGTGATTGGTGTGGCCATCGGGACAAAATATGCCATCGACCACCAGCTGATCAGCCCGTTAACACGGATTATTTTAGGTTATTTATTCGGTTTTGGTTTGCTTGGAATTGCCTTTCGCCTGAAGAAAGACTACGAAAATTACAGCGCCGTTCTGTTAAGCGGCTCTATGGCCATCCTTTATTTCCTGACATACGCTGCTTATAGCTTTTACCAGTTGATGCCTCAAATAATGGCATTTGCCCTGATGGTTATGATCACGGCATTAACAGTCGTCGCGGCTATAAAATATGACAAGCAAATCATTTCCCATTTCGGTCTTGTCGGTGCCTATGCCGTTCCGTTTCTCTTGAGTGAAAACTCAGGAAATGTGCTCATACTATACAGCTACATGGCCATAATCAACATTGGAATACTGGTCATTTCATTTAAAAAGTATTGGAAACCGCTTTTTTATTCGTCGTTTATTTTAACCTGGATCATGTACCTGAGCTGGTACAAATCCAGCTACCAAATGGCAGAGAACTTTGAGCTGGCAATCACATTTCTGATCATTTTCTTTACCATTTTTTATGCCAGCTTTCTGGCATACAAACTCCGGAAAAATGAACTGTTTGAACGTGACGATATTTTGCTACTGCTTTCCAACTCATTTCTGTTTTATGGAATCGGTTTTTCCATTCTGGATAATCATGAGACCGGCAAACAGCTTCTTGGATTTTTTACCGTATGTAATGCATTGATTCATTTTGCTGTAAGCTCAATTATTTACAAACAAAAACTGGCCGATAAAAACATGTTTTATTTAGTCTCCGGACTTTTTTTAGTCTTCATAACCATTGCCATTCCTGTACAACTTGATGGAAATTGGGTCACCTTGCTCTGGGCAGGCGAAGCTGCCTTGCTTTTTTGGATCGGAAGAACCAAAAGCAATCCGGTGTATGAAATTCTTTCTTACCCGCTTATGCTACTTGCTTTATTCAGCATTATTCAGGATTGGGCAACCGGCCCGTATATGAAACAGCCACATGAAGATATCGTACCGTTACTGAATATCAACTTCCTGACTTCCATATTGTTTCTGGCAGCGTTTGGATTCTTAACAATCCTAAACCGGAATAAAAAATATTCCTCTCCGCCGGGAATTCAGGAAGGAATCAATGAACTTATTTCTTTTGCAATTCCGGCAATTTTCCTGAGTATCCTCTATTTCTCCCTTAGAATGGAAATTGAATCTTTCTTTCAGCAACAACTGGTTCATTCTGAATCAATAAATATTGTAGTTGGGCAGACAGAACCGGTTCATGCGGTTAATGTCAATATCCTGAAATTCAAATCGCTCTGGATCATGAACTATTCTTTGCTGTTTCTGACCATCCTATCATTTTTCAATATCAGAAAATTAAAAAACCAGTTCTTAGCTTATATAAATCTGATTCTTAATACACTGGCAATCTTCCTGTTTTTGATTGCAGACTTGTACATTCTGGGAGAATTACGCGAAAAGTACCTGCATCCACCAGTATCTCAATTCTTTCCTATTGGTACTATCTACATAGGAATAAGGTATATTTCACTGGCTTTCTTCGCTTTGCTAATTTTTGCAACGTACAAATACGTGTGGCAGAAATTTCTGGAAAAAGATTTCAAAATGAATTTTGACATCCTGTTGTACACCTGTATTTTATGGGTTGGAAGTAGTGAATTAATTCATTGGATCGATATTGCCGGATCGACGCAATCCTACAAACTCGGCTTGAGTATTCTTTGGGGAGTATATTCATTGCTGCTCATCTCCATCGGAATATGGAAAAAGAAAAAACACCTTCGGATCGGAGCGATTGTGCTTTTCGGGGGCACACTTATTAAACTGTTCCTGTACGATATTTCGGATATGGAAACGATATCCAAAACCATAGTATTTGTTTCTTTGGGTATCCTTTTACTGATAATTTCTTTTCTTTACAACAAGTTCAGAAATATAATTTCGGAAGAAACCAAGATTTAGAATTTATTGCAAGTTCAATTGAAATTCACAATACTCATTAAAATGTTATCATTTTAAAAACTGTTAAAAAGCTGATCATGTTAAAACGAAGAGATGTTCAAGCCATTGTAAAAGGAGACAAGCGAGTTGTAAACGGATGGGTCATGTATGATTGGGCAAACTCAGTATATCAGCTGACCATAGCCTCGGCAATTTTCCCTATTTATTACAACACCATTACCCGCACAGGGAACAATTTCATCGTTTCGTTTTTTGGCGCACAGGTCACAAATACAGTTCTTTACTCCTGGGCGATTGCCACAGCCTACCTGTTAGTTGCAATGATGTCTCCATTATTTTCGTCGATGGCCGACTATACCGGAAGGCGGAAAGCTTTTATGCGGGTATTCACCTTGATTGGCGCAATCGGATGCGGGGCTTTATTTTTCTTCGACAGGAACCATCTCGAACTGGGAGTAATAGCTTTTGGATTGGGGACTTTGGGTTATGGTGGAAGTATTGTATTCTATAATTCATTTCTGCCGGTTATTGCGGAGCCTGAAGACCAGGACCGCATCAGTGCCCGGGGATATTCCATGGGCTATCTGGGAGGAGTTGTTTTATTACTGTTCAATCTTCTAATGATTATGAAGCCGGGACTGTTTGGTATTGCTGCAGATAGTTCATTGCCTGCCCGTATCTCGTTTCTTTCCGTATTTGTATGGTGGATTGGATTTTCACAGATTACATTCAGTAGGTTACCCAAATATACTTTCCGGAAACGAATAAAAAGAGATTCGGTTCTGACCAATGGATACAAGGAATTAAGAATTGTATTCAATCAAATCCGAAAATCGTACAAACTGAGTTTATACCTGGCAGGCTTTTTCTTTCTGATGATGGGTGTGCTGACAACCATGTTTATGGCGGCTACTTTTGGTGAAAAAGAAATCGGACTGAAAGAAGATGTGCTGATTCCAACCATACTTGGAATACAATTGGTAGGAATGCTGGGGGCCTGGATGTTTGCCCGGATATCAGAAAAAATCGGGAACCTGCGAGCACTGATGATTACTATCGTTTGCTGGACAATTACCTGTATCGGAGCTTATTACATTACCACAGCACTGCATTTTTTGGGAGCAGCATTTGCAATCGGTATAGTGATGGGCGGTTCGCAATCATTGGCAAGAAGCACTTATTCGAAAATGCTACCTGCTGATACAACAGATCATACATCGTTTTTTAGTTTTTACGATGTCATGGAGAAATTAGCAACTGTTGCAGGTACCTTTAGTTTTGGAGTCATCGAAGCAGTTACCGGAAGCATGCGTTATTCGGTACTCGCCATCACCGTTTTCTTTATGGTCAGCTTCTTTTTCATATTTGCCTTATACTTGAGAATACTCTATGAGGCCAAGCTGAAAATGGCAATATAATAGCGAATTTAGTTGCTGGCTATCCTATTCCAAAATATTTCCAGGCTGAAATTCCGAACCATTAAGCCATCAATTTAAACATCAGGTTTTGATTTTCTACGGAATTGAAATCAATCCTTCAATCGGTAAACCATTAAGGCATCGTTATGCCGGATGAAAAGTTTGCCATCTGATATTACAGGATGAGCCCAGTGCTGGTCCTTTCCAAGTGGAACTTTGAATTTGCTGATGATCTGGAATTGCTCCGGAGAACCTTCAGCCAAAGCGATTTCGCCATCCTTTTCGGCATAACAGTAAAAAAGTCCATCGGCATAAATCACCGGTCCACCACCAAGGTCCTTGGCAATATATTTAGTCAGTCCGGTTTTGGCATCGATGCAAAACCATTTAGGTTGCAGGTAGGCGCCACCATATATAAAACCGTCCTTCAGGATAAAACCACCTGACAGGTTAATAAATTCCTTGTTTCGCCAGGCAATTTCAGCTTTTTTACCATCCTGCGAAAGCTGAAGCATCACCAATCCTGAACTGTCTTTTCGCGAAGCACTTGAAATGAAAAGCTTTCCATCCGAATAAACTGGCGTATTGGCATGAATTTTATTATCCTGAAACTGGTGAGTTCTCCAATACATTTCACCGTTGTCGGCATCCAAACCAATGATAGAACTTGCCGTCAGATTTACGACCAAACGATGGCCGTTGTGATTGATCAGAATCGGTGAACAATAGGTAGCCTGTTCTTTGTATGCAGGAGAAGACCAGATTATCTTTCCTGTAAAGCGATTCAAAGCCACCGTATTATTTACTTTTCCACCAGGAGTGCAAAACAGTTTATCTCCATCAACCAGCAACGATTCGGAAAATCCAAACTGTACAGAATCAGCTTTTAAATCCTGAAAGAAATCAATACTCCAAACCTCATCTCCATTATTGGTTTTCAGGCAGTAGACTTTCCCATTGCCGCTTTCCACATATATCAGGTCGTCAACAACGGTTGGAGTTGAACGAGCCCCAGGGAAGATTCCGGTCCAGTCTTTGCCGTAATTTTTCTTCCAAAGTAATTTTCCTTTTAGGTCGAAGGCAAATAAGTATCCTTCAGAATTGAGCGTATCAGGAATACCTGCAACGAAAACCTTTCCATCGGCAACAGCCGCACTCCCCTGCCCGATTCCCAGTCCTTCAAACGACCAAAGCAACTCAGGACCTTCGGCAGGCCATTGTTTGAGCAAATTTGTTTCATGATAAACACCATTCCGGTTTGGGCCGCGCCACTGAGATTGAGCTGTCGCCAATACCGAAACACAGAAAGCAGCAAGCCAAACGGCAAAAAAGAAAATTTTATTCACAATCGAGTCCTCCAGTCAAGTTATTATGAATTAATCCGTAACGACAAGAGTCAATTCATTACAGGTAAAGGCAGACAAATTAATAACCCATTCCTTACTGGCATGTCTTTCTCCTTTTGCTCTATGGAATCATGATTCCTACTATTCTGAGGTTTAGGTTTTTTTATCCATTAAGTTCTTATCGGAAAGAAACAACAAAAGGGTTGAA
>JBAWZG010000032.1:0-25212 GCA_037143155.1 Bacteroidia bacterium | reverse complement strand
TTCAGGCTCAGAAAACATTTTCCGGAGACAGCCATACACAGCGCACCATGCACAAACATTTCGAGCCTCACCAGTTCTCCGGAAGGACCACAAATATTCTGTTCCCTGATTTGTTTGGAGATTTCCCAGACCCGGCCAATATTCATTTCGCGGGCAAGCACCACGACATCGGCAAATTGGGAATAGAAACGAACCGCTTCGATGTTGGTAATATTTACCTGAGTTGAGATATGAACTTCAACGCCAATCTGCCGGGCATACATGATTGCTGAAATGTCAGAAGCGATGATAGCTGAAACTCCGGCTTCCTTAGCAGCATTGATAATGCTGTGAAGTTGCTCAAGTTCGGTGTCGAAAACTACCACATTCACAGTCAGGTAGGTTTTTACGCCTTTCGAATGTGCAATTCCTGTAATTTTCTTTAAATCTTCGATGCTAAAATTGTTCGACGAACGGGCGCGCATATTTAATTGCTCGACACCAAAATAAACCGAACCTGCTCCTGCCTGAATGGCTGCCATCAGCGATTCGTACGAACCAACCGGAGCCATTATCTCAACGTCATTTCTTTTCATTAAACCAAAATATTTAGCTGCAAATTTAATCTTTATTTTGGCTTTGATTTAAGGGAGGAAATTCATGAAGCATTTCTTCGGTTTCGAATTTCAATGAGCTCTTTATTTAACTCGTAATTTTTCTGAAGACGAATCCAGAATTCAGCAGGAATAGTAAAAACTTTCTCAAGTATCAAAGCAACAGAACTGGTAATATTTCGCTCCCCTTTTAGCAGTAGACTTATAAAACCTTTGTTGTAACCTGATTGATTGATCAAATCAACCTGGCGCATTCCTCTGGCTTCCATTTCATCCTTAATTATTTCGGAAGGGTGAAAAAAATCTCCCGGAACTAATTCATTTGCAATTGTTTTCATTATGCGTAATGTTTTGATATTTCCTGAATAACCAGTACTTCAATTACAAGGATATCTTCTCTTTCAAGGGAAAATATCAGTCGGTATTGGAGGTTAAGTCGGATTGAATATTCCCCTTTGCGTTCTCCCTTAAGTGGTTCAAAGTGCAGACTTCTGAAGAAAGAAAGTTCTTCAAGTGATTCAATACTCAAAAGAATTTGGACTTTCTTTTTAAACTGCATTAATATCTCCTTCGGAACAGGTAATTTACCTTTAATTTCAGATAAAGGCGTTGTATAAAAATTTTCCAGTTCGTCAGATTTGAATCTTATTTTCATTGTTTCCTTTTGAAAGTAATGCTCATCTCCAATAGTAGCATCAAAATTAGCAAATAGTTTTCAGAATTGAAAACTATTTGCACATTCTGAAAATTCATTTTATTCAAAACCCAGCAGTGTCTATGGATTTTGAGGAATACGGAGATTTTAGTTCAAAAAAAATGCGACCTCTAATAGAGACCGCACCTTTAAACAGATTGATTTGCGAATTGATTATTCAACATTGACATTGTAGGTATATGTTTTGTCGTCTGCTGAAAGTACTACCGAATAACTTCCTTTATCAAGTTTTGAAAGATCAAATCCTTTATTGACAGCAAACTGGTTGTCAATTTTGTGAGAATAAACCAAGTCGTTGCCGCTGTAGAAATCCACATTCATGTTCTTTTCCGAAAAATTCAGGTAAGATAGTTTCAGGATACCATCTTTATAAGCAAAGAAAGGTTTCATGAAATTCTTCTCTTTACCAACAGCAAGGTTCTTGTTTTTAATGTCGAAAGAACGTTCGGTTGTCTGGTTATCAACAGTTACCGATAATTTGTAATTGCCATTTTCAAGATCGGAGAAATCAAATACTTTGCGGTAATCACTGCTTTCTTTATCCGTTTCGTTGTAATAAACCACTTCACCTTTGTTGTTCGAAATGCTTATCTGGAAATTACTGGCTGCTGCGCTGGAAATTTCTACAACAGCTTTTTCGGCTGACATAGGAACGAGGTTAACTTTTAAGTTGCCCGTTGCCATTAATGTGTTTGCAAATGCTACAAATGCAAACAACATTGTTACTTTTGAAATTGCATTCATTGTTTTCATGTTTTCTTTGTTTTAAATACATCACAAACGTATGGGTTTTGCAGCATACATGCTGAATAACATACGTTACTGTTGCATTACGATTTTGTTAACCGGACAGATCAACATTAAACCAATGTAAATATTTCATCGTAACGTTCTGTCTCGTTGCAAGATACAGTATGTTAAATTTTAGTGAATCGTTATGGAGATCAGTGTACTACAATTGCTTGAAGGCGCTCAAAAGGCTCAGGGATTAACCGTTATCATTGATGTATTCCGCGCTTTTTCTACCGCGTGTTATGCATTTGGCAATGGTATTCAGCGAATTTATCCGGTTGGCAATCTCGAAAGGGCTTATCAGTTGAAGATCCAGAATCCGGAATACATCCTGGTTGGTGAACGGAATGAGCAAAAGCCTGAAGGTTTCGATTTTGGAAATTCACCTTCCCAACTCCTGGAAAGCGACCTGCGAGGGAAAACCATGGTTCATACCACCAGTTCAGGAACCCAGGGAATAGCCAATGCCAAAGGGGCTGAAGAGATAATCACCGGGAGTTTTGTGAATGCATCGGCAATAATCAGGTATATCCGGAAACAAAATCCCGATAAAGTTTCGTTGGTGTGTATGGGATACAGTTGTCAGTATCCGACTGATGAGGACACTTTGCTGGCCGTTTACATCAAAAACGAACTCGAAGGAATACCCAATGATTTCGAAGCGATGGTTGAAGTAATCAGAAATGGCGATGGTGCCCGTTTCTTTGCTCCGGAAAAGCAGGAATGGGCTCCGTCAGCAGACTTCGATCTGTGCCTTTCGCTCAACCGTTTCGATTTTGTACTAAAAGTAGAGCAGGAAAACGGGATCAACTATTTGCAGAAGATAAGCCTCCCCTAAATCCCCTCCTAAGGAGGGGACTTAAAAAAGTGCATTCTATAATGTAAATGACTCAACAGTAAATACATGATATGAAAACATACAATTTTGATGAACTGATTGACCGGTCAGGAACCAATACGGTAAAATATGATGGCCGGAAATCTTTCTTCGGAAATCCTGATGTATTGCCGCTTTGGGTTGCCGATATGGATTTCAGAACGCCTGATTTTATTATGGAAGCGATCCGAAAACGTGCTGAACACGATCTTTTTGGATACACTTTTCGCCCGGAATCCTATTCCCAGTCGATCGTCAACTGGCTGCAACGTCGTCACAACTGGGACATCAAATCCGAATGGATTTCGTTTAGCCCGGGAGTTGTTGCCGGTCTGACGATGGCCATCGAAGCCTTATCGAAACCGGGCGATGGCGTAATTATCCAGCCACCGGTTTATTTTCCGTTTTTTGACTCCGTCAAGGGAACTGGACGCGAAATGATTGAAAATCCTCTCCGGCTGGAAAATGGCCGGTACTATTTTGATCTGGAAGATTTAAAAAAGAAAATCACTTCAAACACCCGGCTGTTGCTATTGAGCAATCCGCATAATCCGGGTGGAATGGCCTGGACCGAAAAGGAACTGACTGAATTGGCCCGGATTTGTCTTGAGAATAAAGTGGTAATTATTTCCGACGAAATTCATTCCGACCTGATTTTTGACGGATACAAATTCACGCCCTTGGCAAGCATTTCAGAAGAGATTGCCCAGAACAGTATTATATGCATGGCGCCCAGCAAAACCTTTAACACGGCCGGACTGACCACTTCGTATCTGGTAATTCCGAATAAGAGGCACTTTGTGGCTTACGAACGGGTGATGCGCCTTCCGCATTTGCACATGGGCAATATTTTCGGAACAGTTGCGCTCGAAGCGGCCTATACTTATGGTGATGAATGGCTTGCACAATTGCTGAAATATCTTCAGGAAAACTATGCATTTCTGGAACGTTTTTTTCAGGAAAATTTACCGGAAGTAAAAGTGATGCGGCCAGAAGCGACCTATTTAATCTGGCTCGATTTTTCAGCATTTGGCCTGACTGATGAGGCTTTGAGCCAGAGACTAATTGACGGCGGTGTTGGATTGAATCGCGGAGTTCAGTTTGGGAAACAAGGCAGCGGTTATATGCGGATGAATATTGGTTGTCCACGTTCAGTTTTGCAGGAGGCATTCGATCGTATTGCAAAAGCGTTTAGAAATTCTTAATAGAAGCAGCAAGACAAACCGGTTGAAAAATACAACTGTTGTGTTAACTGGATCCTGACAAGTCCCTGTCACCCCGAATTTATTTCGGGGTCTCATTCTATTCAGGGATGGCGATCCCGAGGTCGGGACGGCATGACGCAACATCAAGAGTTTGTAAACAGGACACGATCTATATGATGCGTTGAAAACTTAAAATATTTTAAATTACTTTGCTGAAGGAAAAATGAATTCTCTGCTATAATGAAAAAATTACTTTCCTATCTTCTGACTCCCATTTACTGGTTAATCTTTGGAATTCTGTTGCTTGTTTTTCATCCTATTCAAATTGTCACCAGATGGATTTGGGGCTATCCGGTAAGAAAACGAATGGTTGACGGATTGAATTTTGGCTTGCTATACAGCTTGTGGATTTTGGGAACCCGAATCACCTATCGCGGGCTCGATAAAATACCGCAAAACCGTCCCCTGATTATTGTGGCTAATCATTCAAGTACTTTGGATATTCCGGCAGTGATTATCGGATTCAGGAAAAACCACCCGAAGTTTATTTCGAAAATTGAGTTGGCAAATTGGATTCCGAGCATTTCGTACAATCTGCGATATGGAGGATCGGTTCTGATAGACCGCAAAAATCCGAGAAAGGCTGTCAAGGATATTTTAACCCTGGGGAAACACATTGAAGCCAACAATTATGCCGCCTGTATTTTTCCGGAAGGAACAAGGAGCCGCGACGGGAAAATCAAACATTTCATGCCTGCCGGAATCGCCTCGCTCATAAAATCCTCTCCTTCGGCATTGGTGGTTCCCTTTGCAATCGACGGCATGTATGAACTGATGAAAAACGGTTCATACCCAATGACTTTGGGCGTTCATCTGAAGATGACCGCATTTGAACCGATCGATCCGAAAGGGATGGACCACACCGAGCTGGCCCAAAAGATTGAGGATATGATCCGAAAAGAATTGGGAAGGTAGAGAGTCACTGTCGTCAGTCGTAGTGGTGAGTTTTCAGTTAATACAGATGATTGCCATAACTGATCATAAATTTCCTAAATTTACTGGAGAAATAAATTAAAGTATTCTGCCAATGCGTTTCCATTCAAAAAACCAAGCTGATGAAGTTTTCACCTTGGTTTTAATCCTTAGCTTTTTCTCTGTTTTTCTGCTTCAGGAGGCCTATTCACAGGATATGAAGGAAAGCCACTCCTTCAAAATTACCGGCAAAACAAAACTGCCTATCTTTCCAAACTCTTCGCAATTAAAAGCGGTAGAGTATGATCCTGATAGCCCGGACCACCTTTATATCTCCTATTTCAACAAGGAAGGGATTGTTACAGCAAAAAGACAGTTTCTATTTAAAAGTAATAAATTCAACCTTGCCAATCTGCCTGATTATTTGAATAACAATACTTTAATTACCGATGGAGCTCAAATTGGTTATAATGAAGATGGATCAATAACAGACCAGGAAATAATTAAGGATGGAATTTTACAGCAAAAAATCACTTTTTACCTGAACGGGAAAAGGAAGCTTTTATCATCAGGTGATGAGAAAATTAGGAACGGAGAATGCAAAATGTGGTATCTCAATGGCCAACTGAGTTTTTCCGGAAATTATAAAAACGACCTCAAGGATGGTGAATTTCAACTGTTTGATGAATCTGGGTCTTCGATTAGGAAAGGTGTTTATCAGGACGGAAAGCTTGTTTCGGGAGAGGCCGTGGTTCAGGAAAAAGTTTATACAAATACCAACAAACCAGCAGAATACATTAAAGGCGAAGAAGCGTTTAATGAATATCTGAAAACAAAATCAAAAGAAATTGAAAGCTTAAAAAACATTGCAGGGGAGAAGAAAATATCTGTAAAATTTTTAGTTGATAAAACGGGGAAAGGCGTAAAACTGGAAGAAGTATCAGAAACAAATCCTCATGAACTCGAATTTATAACTGCTTTTTTTAAAGAACTGCCTGAATTTACTCCGGCATTAGTCGAAGATACGCCGGTTGACAGCGAATTGAATCTTTATCTGGTGCTTTCTGGTGAGGGCTTAAAACTGTTTTCAGCAAAACCATCTGACGTTTATTTTAGTGCTGATCAAATGCCGGAATTCCCCGGTGGACTTCCAGAGATGAGAAAGTTCCTGGCAACACGCCTAAGATACCCGATCGAAGCGTTAAAGGGAGGAATCAAGGGAAAAGTATTGGTCAATTTTGTGATCGATGAATCGGGAGTTATCTCCGATGTCAAAATATTTCAGGGGGTGCATCCATCGCTAAACGATGAAGCGCTGAGGGTGGTCAATCTGATGCCTAAATGGGAACCCGGACGAATACAAGGCAAGCCAGTGAAAATGTCGTTTACGGTTCCAATCATTTTCAATACTGTTGTTTACGAGAATAATGAATGAATTCCAAACAAGTCAAATACCTTCGATTCAATTTGACAGTATCGTCGCCTGCCTGTTTATTTCCCATTCATATAATCCGCACCCACAAACTGTTTGATCCAATCCATCGAGCCATAATCTTTTTTCATTTCCTGTAGAAATGCATTCGCTTCTGCAGCCTGATTTGTTTCGTACAGTGCTTTTAGGATGAAAGCGTGCAGAAGCATTTTTTGCCAGTCGCAAGGCTGTGAATTTTGTGCATCCATCAGCTTCAGCGCCTTGCGATAATAGGTAAGTGCTTCCTTTTTATCACCTCCAAAAACTGCCGGACGATACATCAGCGAATTGCCTTTTTCGATGTATCCCATTGGTTCGGCCGGGTCGAGTTCGATGGCTTTATCAAGGTGATACATGCTTTTTGGTCCCAGGAAAGGAGCTTTGTAGGGAGCCAGCGAGATTTTATAGCCGTACAGAGCACCCGAAATGCTGTGGATCCGGGCATTGTTGGGGTATTTCTCCAATAGTTTATCGAGGTAACTTTCGGCCTTTTCGACATAAACTTTTGCCAAATCTTTGTTCTTTGCTCCAATCTCGTATCCAACCATTCCGTAAATGGCTTTCACCATTTCGGTTTGCCAGGCCAGATCAGTTGATTTGGCATTTTCCATTTCAGTAATCAGCTCAGGCCATGGAGCCATATTTCCGGCGCGGTAACTTTCAAAAAAAGCACATTGGTAATAGTTCAGGTCTTTTTTTTGAGCAGAGGCCAGCAAAACGGGGAAAAGCAATAGAATGAACAGGATAAGTTTTGTCTTGTGAATTGGAATCATTTCAGGTAAATTATTCTTTTTCTTAATCTTAATGAAACTTCAATATTTGGAGGCTTTCACCATTTCGTCCGGAAGAAATTCTCCATCTTACTCATCGATTCTGTGCGGACGGTTTTCATTTCTTGCTCTTTTGTCTACAAATAGTTCGGTGCGCTGCACCTTGAAGCTAAATTTTACGAAGAGGCAAAAGGCTCATGCCAGTAAACTGAAAACTTAAACAGACCAATCACAGGAAGGCTTAGAACTTGATTTTTCTTCCTTTCCAGACGGTTTCTTTTTTAACTCTCCGGAAAATATTGTAAAAAACAACGATAGTAAAACTAATCATCTGGAACGGATGTGCAAACAGTGACAATCCAATATTTTGGTGGCTGGCTATTGCAACCATCAGTCGATTGGTAATGACAAGACCAGCAAACAAGCAAAGAAACGTCCAACCAAGAACTGCCCAAACGATAACCGGTCCGGTACAAATCAAAAGCCAGAAACCGATCATGATGATCCTCGAACCACCGAAATACTCGTGTATGTTGCGCGAAAAACCAAGAACAGCTTCATCGAAATTTGGATACATCCGGCAGAAAATATCTCGGTTTCCCAACAGAACAGCTATTTTCAATCCTTCGGCTTTCATCAATCGGGCCAGGCGAATGTCTTCCACATTCTGATTCCGGACCTTCGAATGCCATTGATTGGTCTGGTAATTTTCAGCATCGAACATCATAAACTGACCGTTTGCAGCAGACAAGGACGCGAATCTGTTTTTCTGTACCAAAATCATCGGGAGCAAACTTTGAAGGATCCAGTTCATCAGGGGAACGGTAATCCACTCAGCCAGTGATTCCATTCGCTGCTGCGGAAAAACCGATAACAACGACAATTGCTTTTCCTGAAAAAAGGCAACTGATTTGAGAATGGAATCCGGACTCAATTCCACATCGGCATCCAGAAAAACCAGGTATTTTCCTCTTGCTTTTTGAGCCAGCTGATGGCAGGCGAAATTCTTACCCAGCCAATCTTCCGGAAGTTTATCTCCCAAAAACCAATGAATCTTCTCGTCTTCACCGGCAAACCAGTTCAGGATTTCTTCGGTATTGTCCGATGAATGGTCGTTGCAAACCAGCACTTCAAAATCGGGATAATCCAGGTTCTGAAGGCTTGTTAATAAACGGCCAATAACAGCTTCCTCGTTTCGTGCCGGAATCAATAGTGAAATTTTTGGAAATGGCAGCGGTTTTTTATCCGGAAAGTGGAGTCCTGAAAAGAGGTTTACCAGCGAGATAAACGTCCGGACTGCCAGAAAAATCAATATAAATCCAGCCAGGATTTCCATTACGGAGTTTGTTTTAAAACACAGAATTGATAAAAAGAATGATAGGCCGATTCGATGGCTTCAGCCGTTCGTTCGCCAGAATAATTTTTCAGGTAAATGCGGATTTCAGGACGCGCCTGACTGAAATGATCGACGAGAACTACAGCAAACACAACGAGCGAATCTTCTGCCAGTCGGGCAAATCCGCGCTGGAATTCAAAATTTTGCCGGTGATGCGAAATGATTTCGCCCGAAGGATAAATGGTAACCACGTTCTTCGGATCCTTTAAAAGTTCGCTGGCATATTGGAGAGATTCCATCAGATCACGACTGTTTTTCCGCACCGAAAACACACCGCAACGGGTCAGGAACATTCGTTTGGCCAGTTCTTCTTCCAGCATCATCACATGAAACCTGCGCCGGAAGATTTTATTGCACAGGTACATCGACCAGTATCCGTCGTAATAGCTGAAATGGTTTTGCAGCAGAAGTACCGACTGATCTTCAGGAAAAATATCATCACAAATCACGCTGATCTTGCGAAAATGAATTTTTTGCAGAACCCTGAACCAGGAACTGTAAAACCATAGCCATGCCGGATGATATCGGGCCTTTATCATTTTGCCTGTTTTTTAGTCTGATACAATTTCCACCACGGAATATGAGGCCATTCGTGGTGTTCGTAATGATAACCAAAAAAGTAACACGATAACATGGCCCATCCGTTCGGTCCTTTTTGTGACCGGGAATTGTGCGGTAACATCGTTTCGGTATGTGGCAAGCGGTGTGGCCGGTATGTTCCGAAATAAAACAGCTGAAAAGTGGCCAGAATAGATGGCAGAATCCAGAAAAGAATCAGGTTCAATTGATCGACCCAAATGTGCAGGATGTTAAAAACCAACGCCATGATAATGATCTGCCACCAGCTGATGTAATTTTTCATGAAAGAATACCACCAGAGCCAGAAATTCTGAGAATTAACCGAAAAGTCCGGATCAGCCGCTTCACCGGGAAAACGATGGTGTAATTGATGTTTTTCAAGAAGCCTCGAATAGGAAAGGGCTGCAAAAAGTCGGGTTGCTAACTGTCCAATGCCATTGTTTAAAACTTTGTTCGGCGAAACCAATCCATGCATGGCATCGTGAGCTGTGATAAAAAGTCCGGTGAACAAATAGGTTTGAATAGCCATATGAACCAGAATTATCGGTGAAGCAGGCGACAACTCAAACAGGATCAGGAGGTAAAGGAGGTGGAAAGCCCAGGCTAAAATTACCGTCAATGCAATCAAAAGTCCCATAATGGAGTTCGAATTAAAAGGTTCAGTGCCAGAAAGAAAACGACTTGCATCAGGATAAGCACACCGGCGATCCGGTTGTTCAGTTCGAATTTTAGGATACGGATCATCAAGAATATAAATCCGGAAATCAGAAACCAGTCGGTATAATTTTTTAGCGGAATCTGATCATTCGCCCAGCTCCACATTCCGGTTGCAATGGCAACCGGTTCCATAATCCAGTCGAAAGCAACCATCGTAGCAGCGCCAATCAGCGGAAAATACCAGTGGTCACGAATATTCTTCGACAGCGAAGCGATGCAACATATCAGTACCAGCCAGTTGAGCCCGATGGTTAACGGAGTATTCCAGAGTTTGATTCCAAGCGTATCTCCGTAGGTATAGGCTCCGAACAATCGTTGAGTATTTACACCGATCAGTTCGGCAATAAAGCCGGTGAGGGCAATAGCAGCAAAAAAAATCCAGTTTTTCAGGCTTTTAGGTTCCTGAAAATAGAGCAGCAAAACGGCAGCCATCAACATTCCAAAAGGAGTCAGTTGCTGAAATAGTGGGCGCAGAGGATGAATCAGGAACCCGGCAATTCCGACCAGGTACCAGACCACAATGATAATTTTAACCACCTTGTCATTCAACGAAACCTTCATTTTCAGTTCAATTTTAATTGTTCTTTCACCAATCCGTCAACGATTTGGGCTGACGACAAGCACAGCGGAATTCCGCCTCCCGGATGTACGCTTCCACCCACAAAATACAATCCGTCAATATCGCTCCGGAAATTGGCATGCCGGTTAAACGAGGCATACCGGCTGTTCGAGCTGCTTCCGTAAATAGAACCATTGACCGAACCCGTTTGTTTGAATATTTCAGGAGGGGAAAGGATTTGTTCGGCAGCAAAGCGATCTTTCAGTTGTTTGCCAAGCATCCGTTCCAGTTTATTCAGGATATTCAGTCGTGTTCGTTCGATGATTTCGTCCCAGTTCTGACCCACATCGGCAGGAGCATTAATCATCACAAACCAGTTCTCACAGCCGTCAGGAGCATCAGTCGGATTGTATTTGCAGCTGATGTAAATGTAAACAGTTGGATCGTTACTGACTTCATTCAACTGAAATAATTGAGTGAATTCTTCTTCGTAATCGCTGCTGAAAAAGATATTGTGAATATCAAGTTCCGGAAAATTCCCTTTCATTCCCCAGTAGAAAATCAGTGCCGATGACGACCGTTCTTCCCGATTGATTTTTGAAAGCCGCTTTTTATCGGGCAATAGCGAAGAATAGAAGCTGTGAATATCCACGTCGCTGACCACAATTTCAGCAGGAACAAGTCCTGAATCGATCCGGATTCCAGCAACTTTTCCATTCCTGATTTCCACCTTTTGAACAGCCTGTCCAAAATGAAATTTTACTCCCAGTTTTAAGGCTTGTTTTGCGAGTGCTTCGGTAATCCGAATCATTCCGCCTTCAGGCAGGTAGGCGCCAAGTTCGTGTTCCAGATGAGAAATCACGCTTAAAGTTGCAGGAGTTTGGTATGGATTGCTTCCGTTGTAGGTGGCATATCGATCGAACAACTGAACCAGCCTTTTTTCGCCCAGTTCGTTGGTATTAAAATCGTGCAGGCTTTGGAAAGCCTGAAGTTTCCGGAATTGAAGCAAAGTTTTCAGGGATTTCAGGTTTAGTAGGTTTTTCAAACGGTGAAATGAGCCAAAAATAAAGAGATCGGAGGTCAGGTCATAGATTGTGGCTGCCTTCCGAAGATAGCTGATAAGCTTCTTTTCCGGAACATTTAGTTTTTTTTCAATTTCCGTTGCCAGTTTTTCAATATCGCTGTATGCTAAAATCTGTGTTCCATCCGGATAAAAATATTTGGTAATAATTTCTGTCTTCTGAACCGCAAAACGGAGATCGTCATCGAGCAGCTCGAATAACAATTCAGGTAAAGTGAGCAGCGAAGGCCCGGCATCGAACCTGAACCCATCAAAGTTTCGTTCCGAAATTTTTCCACCGGCATTTTCTGCCGATTCATAAACATCTACACGAATTCCCTGACGCGCTAATCGTATTGATGCAGCAAGCCCGCCAATTCCGGAACCGATAATGATTGCCTGTGTCATAATTCATTAAATTTATGCAAAACAACAAGGTTTCCAAAATAAAATCGTAATTTACTGAAACATTTAACGATTACTTTGTTTAAGTAATAATTTAAATAATTAAACAGATGCCCAAAAAGGTTATCATTATAGGGACAGGACTTGGGGGATTAACCACTGCATTGCGCTTGGCAAGCAGAGGATACGAGGTGGAGATGGTCGAAAAATACCATCGTGCAGGAGGAAGACTTAACCTGCTCGAAAAGGATGGTTTTAAGTTCGATATGGCTCCTACCTTTTTCAGCATGAGTTATGAATTTCAGGAGTTGGTAAAGGATTGCAACATCCGGATGCCTTTCGAATTTGTCGAACTTGATCCGCTTTATTCGGTTCATTTTGAGGGAGACGACAAGAGCTATTTGATTTATAAAGATTTGAAAAAACTGGCACTCGAATTTCAGGAAGTTGAGCCTGATTTCGAAAAAAAGCTAACAAAGTTTCTGAATGCTGCGGGTCAAATGTTTCACGATACTGAAGGTATTGTGATTCATCGCAATTTCGATTCTCTGGCCCACTACCTTCTAAAACTGACCACTGTTCCGATCAAACACGCGCCTAAAATGTTCTATTCGATGTGGACCGAAATGGAACGTAATTTTGAATCTTTCGAGGTTAAAGTGATTTTTTCATTGGTTGGATTTTTCCTTGGAGCCACTCCGTTCGACACACCGGCAGTTTATACGCTGCTGAATTACACCGAGTTGGTACACGACGGATATTACAATGTAAAAGGTGGAATGTATAAGATTGTGGAAGGAATTCTGGCTGAGTTGGATAAACTGGGAGTTCAGATTCATTACAATACCGAGATTACCGCATTTACTGCTGAGAAAGATAGAATAACATCGTTTACCGACAGTTCAGGAAAAGAATGGAAGGCCGATCAGTATGTTGTGAATGCCGATGCAGCCTGGTTTCGCGGGGCGATTTTAAAACGGAAAGCATTTTCAGAAAAGAAACTGGACGCAAAAAAATGGACATTGGCACCATTGACGATTTACCTGGGGCTTGACGCGAAAGTTCCGGATATGTATCATCACAATTATTTTTTGAGAAGGAATTTCAGAGAGTATGCCGGAAAGATTTTTAAAAACAAGATAAAGCTCGACAAACCATATTATTACGTCAATATTCAGTCGATGCATAATCCTGATTATGCTCCTCCCGGAAAAGAATGTATCTTTATACTTTGTCCGGTACCCGATTTGCGTTACAAACCCGATTGGAGTGATGATCAGGAGATTGCAGACAGCATTATTCAGGATTTGAGCGACCGGACAGGATTTGATTTTCACAAGCATACTGAAGTGAAAGTTGTTTTAAATCCTGAACAATGGCAAAACATGTTTGGATTGTACCGTGGAAGCGGTCTTGGTTTGGCGCATGATCTGAATCAGGTTGGCGGTTTCAGACCAAAAAACAAGGATGAAAAATTCAGCAATTTGTATTATGTTGGTGCATCAACTGTTCCCGGAACAGGACTTCCGATGACCGTAATCAGTTCGCGATTGGTAACCGAAAGAATACAGAAAGACAATGGAATTGTATCGTAAAAACAACCTCGATTGCAGTAAAATAACTACGCAGAATTACAGCACTTCATTTTCAATGGGCGTGCGGATTCTGAATTCAAAATACCGTGAAGGAATTTACAGTATCTATGGCTTTGTGCGCTATGCCGATGAGATTGTGGATACCTTTACTGATCAGGATCAGCGGGTCATTTTTGAAGAATTCAGACAGGAAACCTACAAGGCCATTGAGCGAAAATTCAGTATAAATCCTATAATCGACAGCTTTCAGATGGCTGTTCGGAAGTACAGCATCGATCATGAGCTGATTGAAGCATTTCTCCTCAGTATGGAAATGGATCTGACTCATGATATTTATTCGCCTGAAACTCTGAAAACCTATATCTATGGCTCGGCCGAAGTGGTTGGACTGATGTGCCTTCGGGTATTTTATTTCAATGAACCGGAAAAATACAATCAACTGGTTATTCCGGCGCGCAAACTGGGTGAGGCTTTTCAGAAAGTGAATTTTTTACGCGATGCCCACGACGATTTCAATGAAAAAGGACGTATCTATTTCAAGGATATCGATTTCGATAATTTTACTGAAGAGACCAAGAAACAGCTCGAGGCCGAAATTGAAAGGGATTTTCATGATTCGATGGAAGGAATCCGCCAGTTGAAGAAGCAAGTCAGGCTCGGTGTTTACCTTGCTTACACCTATTACATTCACCTCCTGAAAGAAATCAAAAAAGCAAGGCCAGAGGAAATTCTGAAAAAAAGATACCGGATTACCAATACAAAAAAGAGTTATCTGCTCGTAAATGCTTACCTGAAAAACGCGCTAAATCTTTTGTAAACAGGTTACGTTTAGCTACCAACTTGGCTGGTGTCGATTTGCAATTGTCACCTCTAAGTCGCGGATCTGTGATCCGGATTTAAAACTTATAAAAGAACATTTTGCTGAAATTAACAAAAGTATTAAAGAAGCTACCCTTGCAGGCAGCTTCTTTTGGTTGTAAATGGATTGTAAATCCTTTGTTTAAAGGTGGCGATTACAAATCGCCCCAACGGTTTTTCTGTATATCCGGAAGAGCAGGCCCCGTCTTTTGTAGTTATAAACTCTGGTTTTGTAGGTTTACAAATATTAAAAGTAAGAGCAAAGAAAATGAATAAAAAAGTTGTAACGAAAGTAGCAGAAATTATCTGTTTCATTTTGTTTATATTTAAAAATCAATTACTTAAATAATAATTAGTAATAGAATTATAAAACATATTGGATTACTTTATTTTAACATGAGTTCGATTTGAGAAATATTAGAAGTAATCTAAAAACATAAAGATTTTTTACCGTATCATTTATTTACCGCTGGTCTGGAATTGCTTCCGCCATAGTAAAGCAAATTTTGATAGGTGATCATATTGTTTATCTCGAAAGCACCCGGAAGGACTATTATGCTATTGTTTTCGCGTAACAATCTAAAAATGGGTTTCCCATTTGACAAGGGAACCAAGAATGAACTCATTCCGGCGGGAGCATCTTGTCTGGTTACTTTTCCATCTATTTCAATTTCTAATGTGCCGGGACTAACCAGAAATGCCAGTAATTCAATTTGGTTGCTGGGCGCATCGGTACCAGCAGCTGTTGTGAAAGGTTTAGACTGTATGGTTGGAGCTGAGGTAGAATGAATCCGGTAGAAATAGTAAAGTACATCGCGTTTTATTTCTGGTTTTGTACCTGTTTTAAACCAGGTTGTATAATATGCAGTTAAATCATAATAGGAATATTGTGTTCTCGTTGATGGACGAATAGAGGTGTTCTCACTGTAATCGTTCCATGTAATTAATTGCACCCAGTCAGCGCCTCCCTGTATTGCATTTTCCCACATAATCCGATATTCTGCGCTATTTGCAGCCTCCGAATAGGTTTGCGAATATGGTCGCATATCCTGCGGTGCAACAGGCATCATCCAAATAGGACCAAACGCTTTTGCCTTTGCCGGAACATCTTTCCATGAAGCCTGAATTTTTGTTGAGCGCCATCCCCAATCAGACATTCCATAACTAATCGGTGCGTAATTTGGTGCATATTTGCTCCAATCCTGGAAAACAGGAAAAAGGGCTATGTCAATGCCTTGATTTTTCATGTTTTTAAGCCAGTTAGTCCACCAGGTTGCAGTCAATCCCTGAGCATTGTATGGAGCAACAACCAATCGCCCATCCTTCAATCGGTATGCTGCCGGGTAAGCTGCCAATGTTTTTATAAGATTTGTTAATGATTCCGGTATTGTTTTAAAAGCTTCAATATCTGGCATTAGCATTATCTTAAATCCATCACCGATGCGGTTGGATGCCTCTAAAAGCATTTTGGTACGGTCAAGATGATAACCCTGGTATGAAAGCAAATCACAAGCAAAACCATCAATTCCCAAAGCTGCCGCCAGACGAACTTCTTCATCCATATCCAAATCCATCCAGTTTGTTTCCGGGCGGACAGGTCTTGGAAGTGGTCTGTTTCGTAAAAACCCGCCATAAGCGATGTGTTTACCATTTTCACCGTTCGGGTTTAGGTATCCGGTTTGGTAATAATCTGAAGCTGCAGGATTATTATCAATCGAAATAGGGAATTGGGTAAAATAGTGTGCAAACACTTTTTTATCCATCGCCCTTAATGACGCACTTGATGGTTGATCAAAAGGCAGGGGAGTATTGAATTGCCATGGCGTTTCTAATGTATCTCCTTTCGGTGCAATATCTGGAGTATCCAGATTATTCTTGCACGAACTTCCCAAAACGATACAATAAGTTAGAAATGCAATACCAATCAGGTCATTTTTGATTTTCATTATAAAGCTTAATTTTTGGTGCCAATTCAGTCGCAGGTAAAAAAGCAATTAAACGTTTGACTTGAATCAACGATCCGCTCAAATCCCTAAACGAATAAAATTTCAACCAGCCCTTTTTCTACCGAATAAACTCGTATCGGAGTATAAAGATATTCCTCAGGATTTGCGACCAACTCTGCCCTTACCGGATAATTCATTTTTTTGGTTGAAATTTTAGTTTTGAAGGTGTTTGCCTCGTGTCGAAGATTCGAAGTAATTCCAGACATTCTCTCTTTTCCCGGTAAAAAATCGTATTGTGCTTTGAAACAACACATTTTCGAACTTTTATCTTTTTGTTAACTAAGGGGAATTGTTTTGGTTGATAAGAAATTTGAGCTAATATTTTTTCAATATCGGACAGAAAATTCAAAGTAACCTGCTCATTCCATGATTCGTGCAAATAATCGAGCACTTTTTCAAAGTCTGCCTCCGAAAGCGGTGACCAAACTATTTTCTTAGGCATGGGTATATTTTTTCCTTAACCTTTCCATGACTTGTTCGTGTGGAATTCCTTTGCCATCATTCAATTCTTCAATAGCGTCAATAATTCCTTGTTTTTCGGAATTGTTAACTCCTATCCATTCGTCGGCATCTCTTTTGCTATTGAGGTAGTTCAACATTAAACCATAAAATTCTTTCAGCTTTGCAGCATCCAAAGCATCCACCTGTCGAAATATCTGTAGTTTTATTTCTTCTATGCTCATGTTATGATCTGATTTAAATATTCAGTTAACAGAATTGGTTTTACTCATTGCATTACCATGTAAAAATATGAAAATGGTTTGGTTCGGCAAGGATAAATGTGGCTTGCATTGGAATTTCTGTTTAATTCGTTACTGTTTTATACATTTCATTAATTCGGTTCGCTCCTCAAATTTTTCTACTTTTGCAGTGAATCTATTCTCAAAACCACGATGTTCAAATTTCTTTTATATCCAATCTCTGCCATTTACGGATTAATTATTTCTCTCCGGAATTTTCTGTACGATTACAAACTGTTTAAATCCACAGAATTCGAGATTCCAGTGATTTCAATAGGAAACATTACCGTTGGCGGAACGGGAAAAACGCCGCATACCGAATACCTGGTTAATCTCCTTCGAAAACAATTCATTGTAACAACCATCAGTCGCGGATACAAACGAAAAACAAAAGGTTATCAAGAAGTTGAAGTCGATTCGCTGGCTTCAGCTATTGGCGACGAGCCTTTGCAGATAAAAACCAAGTTCAGCGATATCCAGGTGATTGTGGATGAAAAACGGGTTCATGCAATCAAAAAGATTCAGGTTCAGGATGCAGCTGAATTGCCCGATGTGATTTTGTTGGATGATGGTTTTCAGCACCGCAGCGTCAGCCCCGGAATTAACATTTTGCTCATCGATTTTAACCGTCCGATCGATAAAGACCAGTTGCTGCCAGTTGGCCGGCTGCGCGAAGCCAGGTGGCAGATGCGACGGGCCAATGTGATTATTTACACCAAATGTCCGCAGGAAATTTCGCCCATTACCCGACGGATTATTATGAAAGATGTCAACCTGAGACCTTATCAGAATCTCTTTTTTACCACGATGGTTTATCAGCCGCTCACTCCGGTATTTCCTGATTCTGCTATAGATACACCTAAACTCGCCTCCGATGCGGTAAGTGTTTTACTTGTAACCGGAATTGCCAACCCGGAACATTTGCGCAAGTATCTGAGCAACTTTTCAGACGATATTTCGGATCTGAAATTTCCCGATCATCACAATTTCAACAATTCAAATATTCAGCAAATTGAACAAAAGTTTGCTGCAATCGGTTCTGAAAATAAGATTATTATCACCACTGAGAAAGATTCCATGCGCTTGAAAGACATGGATTTATCGTCTACATTAAAAGAACATTTATTTTATATACCCCTGAAAATCAAATTCCTCGACAGCGAAGGAAAGAACTTTGACGAAAAAATTGTGACCTATGTTAGAGAAAATAAAAGCAACCGCGACCTTCATAAGCGAAATAGTAAAAAAGCCCGTTGATGCAGGAATTATCCTGGGTTCGGGGCTGGGCGGACTGGTCAATGAGATTGAAATTGAACTGACAATACCGTACCATGAAATTCCTGATTTTCCGGTTTCTACGGTTGAAGGCCATTCCGGAAAATTAATCTTCGGAAAGCTGGGTGGAAAAAATGTGCTGGCCATGCAGGGCCGGTTTCATTACTACGAAGGCTACTCCATGAAAGAAGTGACTTTCCCGGTTCGCGTGATGAAAATGATGGGCATCAACACCCTTTTTGTTTCCAATGCTTCTGGTGGTTTGAATCCTGATTACAAGGTTGGCGATGTGATCATCATTTCCGACCACATCAATTTTTTTCCGGAACATCCGTTGCGGGGGAAAAACATGAATGAACTCGGAACTCGTTTTCCTGATAT
Organism: Bacteroidia bacterium; assembly: GCA_037143155.1. Classification (GTDB taxonomy): domain Bacteria; phylum Bacteroidota; class Bacteroidia; order Bacteroidales; family Prolixibacteraceae; genus Aquipluma. Next base: position 6,246 of record JBAWZG010000032.1, on the reverse strand, counting down.
GAGCAAAGTTTATGATGCTCATTTGCGCAATAAAGCCAAAGCGATTGCCTTGAAAAATGGCCTGTCAATTAAAGAAGGTGTATATGTCGGCGTCTCAGGGCCAACTTTCGAAACACCCGCCGAGTACCTGATGTTCCGCCATATGGGAGCTGATATTGTCGGAATGTCAACTGTTCCTGAAGTCATTGTGGCCCGCCACATGGACATGACGGTTTTCGGGATTTCGATTGTTACTGACAGCGGCGTTCCCGGACAAATCGTCGAAATATCCCACGAAGAAGTTCAGGAAGTTGCAATGAAAGCCGAACCAAACATGACCTTGATTCTGAAAGAATTGATTGCTGGACTTTAGATTGATCTGGAATTACTGTTCAGATGCGATAACGAAATGCTCCACTTTTTCAATCATTTTCAACTTTTCTTTTTCACTCAGAAAGCTTGCTGTAAATGAATTTTTGGCCAATTGGAGGATTTGTTCCCTGGTCAGGTTGAGTGCTTCTGCAGCCGCCAGATAATTCTCATTCAGGTATCCGCCAAAATACGCGGGATCATCCGAGTTAACCGTAACCATCATTCCTTTATCGAGCATTTTGACCAACGGATGTTTGGCCAGATTCCTGACAACTTTAAGTTTCAGATTCGAGAGCGGACAAATGGTCAGCGGCATTTTCCGCCGGATTAATTCTTCAACCAATAAGGAATCTTCGAGCGATCGGTTGCCATGGTCGATTCTTGAAACTTTCAGCAAATCCAATGCTTCCCAAACATATTCGGGCGGACCTTCTTCTCCGGCATGGGCAACAGTCAGGAAACCTTGTTTAAGAGCCCAGACAAATATCCGTTCAAATTTGGAAGGCGGATGCCCATATTCTGACGAATCAAGACCGACGGCCGTAATCCAGTCTTTGTATTCAACTGCTTCCTGTAGAATCTGGAAGGCTGACTCTTCGCTGAGGTGTCTCAAAATCGAAAGAATCAGACGGGAACTGATGCCCAGCTTTTCTTGTCCGTCTGCCAGAGCACGGTGAATTCCGGAAATAACTTTTCCAAATGGAATCCCCCGTGAACAATGGGTCTGGGGGTCAAACGAAACTTCGGTATGAAGAACATTCTGTGCATGGATTCTTAACAGGTACGACCAGGTCAGGTCGTAAAAGTCCTGCTCTTCCCGCAGCACATCGGCACCGCTGTAATAAATATCCAGAAATTCCTGGAGATTCCTGAACTGATAGGCAGCCTTCAGTTCTTCGACAGAATTGAAGTTGATTTTCAACCTGTTCCGGTAGGCAATTTCGAACATCAGTTCCGGCTCGAAAGTTCCTTCGAGGTGCAAATGAAGTTCCGCTTTCGGAATTCCGTAAATAAATTCTTCCAGTTTGCTCATAATTCTGTTTTGTTTTGCCTTTTTGCAACAAATATGGGTATTCTGTAATTCGTACACAATTTTGAACGTTCCTTTTCTAAGTGTTTTGGATTTCCTTTATGAGCCTCATTATTCGTTCTGAACTTGAAGCAAGCAATTCTCCGGCTCTTTCTTTCGATTCTTCCAGACTCATCGGACGATCGGCGATTGCAAAAACGGAGCTCACACCAAGCTGATGGATTTCAGTCAAATCACCGGCAGTCATGCCAGCCAGTGCAACAACCAGAATCCCATGCTTTTTAGCGACTTGCGCAACTCCGCTGACCGTTTTTCCATAGGCTGTCTGCGAATCAATTTTTCCTTCTCCGGTAAAAACCAATGTTGACTGGCTGATCTGTTCTTCCAAATGAGTCAATTGATTGATCAGGTCAAATCCTGAAACAATTTTGGCCCCGCAAAAAGCCATGAGTCCTGCACCCAATCCCCCGGCAGCACCAGCACCGGGAATATTTGCAAAGTTTTCACCGAATTCCTGTTCCAGAACTCCGGAAAAATGGCTGAGATTATTTTCAAGAATTTCCAGCATTTCGGGAGTTGCTCCTTTTTGCGGGCCATAAACGTAAGTTGCGCCGGATGTTCCTAAAAGCGGATTCCGGACATCGCCGGCAACTGTAATTTTTACCTTTTGAAGCAAGGGATTGACATTAGATCGGTCGATGGTATGAATTTTGCCCAGAGAACCGCCTCCGGGATCAATTTGGTGGTCGTTGATATCAAGAAGTCCAAATCCAAGAGCCTTCGCCATTCCGGCACCTCCATCGTTGGTTGCACTTCCGCCAATCCCAAGAATAATCTGCAAATATCCGGCTTCCATGGCGGCCTTGATCAGAAGGCCGGTTCCGAAAGTTGAAGTAATCAGCGGATTTCGTTCTTCGATGGATAGCAATTCAATTCCTGAAGCCGCAGCCATTTCGATTACGGCTGTTTTGCCATCACCTAAAACCCCGTAAAACGATTGAATTGGACGGTTCAAAGCATCAAGAGATGAAGTCGGAATAATTCTTCCACGGGTAGCAGCAACCAGCGATTTCACTGTTCCTTCTCCGCCATCGGCCATCGGAATGCAAATGATTTCAGCCTCAGGAAAAATCCGGAGAATTCCTTCTGAAATTGCGGAAGCAACCTGTGTGGCTGTGAGGCATTCTTTAAACGAATCGGGTGCAATTACAATACGCATGGCAATTAAATCTTGAAAATAATCCGGTAAAATCAAATATATAATTTTTTGCGAAAAAAACCGGTACAGTTAAGTTTATATCCCGATACCCGGCAGAAAGTATGGACCAATTTTGGCAAGGGATTCACCCGATTTGTTCAGGAAAAAGTTGTGCCTTGATTTTTATTCGGACCAATCTTTTTGTATCGTACTCGGGTTAAATCAGTCAGCCCAACAAATTTCAAATTTGTTGGGCTGAACTCTAAAGGGAGGAATCAAAATCAACTTTTATTTAACCACCGATCTTAAATATTCAAGTACCGATTTCGCCTGAGCCTGATTTAGTCCGGGATCGGTCATAACGATGTTGTTATACTTAACGATCAGTGCTTTGATATAAGGGTCTGACTTCTGCATTCCCGAGGTGTTTAACATCAGATTCAGGATAAATTCCGGGGCACGGTCTTTGGCAATATTCCGGAGTGGTGGACCAATCTTCAGTTGATCCAGCTCGTGGCAAAGGGCGCAGGTATTAGTGAAAATAGTTTTTCCCTGGCTTACCAATTTAGCATCGATGGGGCCAAGTGTAATAGTTTTGATGGGACCGACCCCCAAATCTTTTATGTCATATTTCGGTTGGGCAATGGTCGCACCAATGCAAAGAATGAATGTAACGGCCAAAGTAAAAATTGAAATGATAAGCTTGTTTTTCATGGTATATAATATTAGAAATTAAACCAGGCTAAGAGGTAAATGGTATTGTTATGAGCTGCATTTCTACCTGCTCCATCGTAATTAACAGAGTTACCATCAAATTTGTTGTACGCAACATACTGAATTGAAAATTTGGTATTGTAAAAGGGCAGATATTCGATTTGATAAATTAAACCGCTGCTATTTGGTTTGTTGTTCAAACTTCCAATATTGGTATCTTCCGAACCCGACCGATTAAAATAGCAAACGGTGGCTCCCAGACCATTTTTCAAATACAGGTTTCCATCGACTTTAAAGGAATTAAAGTTGTATTTAGATGAAGTTAAAGTTGAATCTTCACGGTTTTCGGTTTCTTTAATCAGCGAAGAATGCAAAGTCAACGACCCGCCATTCATTGTATGTGCGTACTGGAAATCGAAACCGAGATCGGTAAAATTATCCTTTGGCCCATTAATCCCTGTCTGGAAATGGTTGGAATGAATTCCAAAGGTTCCCAGTGCAGCATAGTTATTGCCCCACGAATGTTGAAGAGCAACTCTCCAGTACGGAGCAACTCCGTCGATTGTCATTAAAGTTGTAGCATCAGCAGGGTTTGCAGCACCTTGCTGACAAGTTCTGTATAGGGTTAATTCTGTAAATAAGAAGTTGTTATATAAAGAATAAGCTCCTAACCCGGCAACTTGCATGCCCATATTTTCCAGGATAGTCGATTTTGTGGGTGAGTTTGCTGCAGGTGAAGACGCGTATGGGAAACCCCAGGCGGAAGTAGTATTCCAGCCATCCTGTACTGTTGGATTGTTGTTTAAAGTAATTCCGTAACCCAGACTTTTTCCGCCAATATTAGTTTGATTAGCATATCTGAGATCCGCATTATCCATTCCAAAGCTTACTCCATCATAGGTTGTTTGTATAAACGTACCAATATGAGGTGCAATTTGCCCGGCATAAAACAAGCTAAACTGCTGAGGAAAGGCTACTGAATTATTTTGAACACCCTCGTTATCTTTTGCAATATGGGTAAATGAAGTTTGTATCATGGCCGAAATAGGCAAGGCATCGAGTAATTTTAGTCTGGTTACTTTGTCGCTGTCTTCTTTTACATCGATAGTTTTTGCCATAGTCATGGTATAGCCATTCAATTTAAACTGACGACCAAAAGGTGTAAGTTCCGGAAACGAATAATGGCAGGCAGTGCACGACATCCCGGTTTGTCTGGCAAAACTGGGCAGGGCTTCTGCCACACCAGCGTTTATAAGAGATACGAGCACAATGATTAACACTTTGTAAATGTTAATTCTGGCTTTTGAAGTTCCAATACTTTTTATTGAACTCATTGATCCACTACGTCTTTCCATTTGTGAAAATCTTTTCATTTTAAAGGTTTTTAGCGTTATCAATAATAGATTTGGTATAATTCGTAAGAGTACGAATAATTTCAGATAAAGATTTTATAGACTATAGTGTTAACATCGCGTTAACAGAGAATGTTTTTCATTTTGCCACAATTGTCTAAATCTGGAGTTATTCCTTCCCTTTATTTATCAACAATCCTTCTTTCAGGGATACGAATTGATAACTTTACCTTTCCTGAACGTCCAACTTCAGGAATTAGTAATTTATGACTCAATTATCTGACTATGATACCATTTACGCACCTTCATGTACATTCCCAATACTCTATTCTGGATGGTGCGGCCAGCGTTAAAGGCCTGATCGCAAAAGCTAAAAACGATGGCATGACTGCCTTAGCTTTGACCGATCATGGAAATATGTTTGGAGCAAAAGAATTTTACGATGTGTGTAAAAAGGAAGGGATCAAACCGATCATTGGATGCGAAACCTACGTGGCCGAAACCTCGCGTCACAATAAAAAAGACGCCAAAGTTGACCGCTCGGGCTACCATTTGATTTTACTGGCCAAAAATCTGGTTGGTTACCGAAACCTCCTCAAATTGGTATCGGCTGCCTATACCGAAGGTTTTTACTACAAACCACGGATCGATAAGGAATTGCTCGAAAAATATCATGAAGGACTGATTATTTCTTCGGCCTGTCTGGGTGGCGAAGTTCCACAACACATCATGGCAGGACATCTTAACGATGCCGATGAGACGATTCAATGGTTTAAATCGATTTTTGGCGAAGATTTTTACCTGGAACTGCAAAGGCATCCGTCAACTTTACCCGAAATGAGGCGGAATGTATATGAAAGCCAGGTTCTGGTAAATACTCAAATGCTCGAACTGGCGAAAAAGCATGAGGTGAAATTGATCTGCACCAACGACATTCATTTCATCAACGAGGAAGATGCCGACGCGCACGATTTGCTCATTTGCCTCAATACCGGCAAAGATCTCGACGATCCGACACGAATGCGGTACACCAAACAGGAGTGGTTTAAAACCACTGCCGAAATGAATACATTGTTTGCCGATGTGCCGGAAGCACTCGCCAATACGCAGGAAATTACAGATAAGATCGAATCATACGATTTAAATTCTTCGCCAATCATGCCTCTTTTTCCCATTCCTGAAGAATTCGGGATTCTGGAAGATTACAGGGCACATTTTGCCGAAGAAATTCTTCTGGAAGAATTTGGAGAGGAAGCTTTTAAGAATCAGGGCGGATACGAAAAAGTACTGAGAGTGAAACTGGAATCCGATTACCTTTCGCAACTGACCTGGGAAGGAGCCAAAGTGAGGTATCCGGAACCATTTACTGATGAATTGCTTGAACGCATTGAATTCGAATTGAATACAATCAAAACCATGGGTTTTCCGGGCTACTTCCTGATTACCCAGGATTTCATCAACGAGGCGCGGAAAATGGACGTTTTGGTTGGCCCGGGTCGTGGTTCGGCTGCCGGGTCGGTGGTATCGTATTGCGTGGGGATTACCAACATCGATCCGCTAAAATACGATTTGCTGTTCGAGCGGTTCCTGAATCCCGACCG
>JBAWZG010000031.1:0-25524 GCA_037143155.1 Bacteroidia bacterium | reverse complement strand
CGAGCCATGTCGCCACTGGTTTTCTTGATTTCGTCAATTAGTTTTTGCATGGATTATGCGAATTATGAGTTGAATTTTACGATGTAATTTATCCGTCTGGTGTTTCTTTTTCAGTAATAAACTTCAGGTAGTTTTCCCTGGAAATCACGTTGTATGATGCTTCCGGATAATTGGCAGTCCAGGCACCAGGCGCTTTGATCGTTTTCTTTTGATATTTCATTTCAAATCCAAATAGTTTTCCATCACGTTCTTCAATCCAGTCAATCTCTTGTTGGTCGTAAGTGCGCCAGAAATAATTATTCGATGGCCAGCCTTGATAATGCTGCAACTTAATTCGTTCAGAAACAATGTAATTTTCCCACAACTGACCGATGTCGTTCCGGAGTTCGATTGGGTTAAAATTGGCGATCAGCGTGTTTCTGATACCGTTATCCCAGAAATAGTATCTCGGCGATTTTGAGATTTCCTTCCGCAGGTTTCGGCTGTACCCCTCGATACGGTAAATTACAAACACTTTGGTGAGCAGGTCGAGATAGCGTTCGACAGTCGTTTTGTTTAATCCGACATTTTTAGCCAATTCGTTGATTGAAACTTCGTTGCCAATTTGAAAAGCCAGCAATCGCAGAATATTCACCAGCTTGGCTGAATTTTTTATGCTATCGAGGGTCAGGATATCTTTTAACAGGTAGGAATTGATTAACTCTGAGAGATAATCTATTTTATGTTTGTTGTCGTTGATGGACAAAATTTCAGGATAGCTTCCAAAAATCAGTCTGTTTTCGAGCAGCGATTCTGTCTCGATTAGGTTTTCTCTCTCCATTAATTCGCATTGCGCTATCGGGTGAAGCTGAAACGTGTATTTTCTTCCCGTCAATGGTTCTCCAAGGCTATTTGAAATGTCAAGGGCAGAGGAACCAGTGATGATGATGTTCAGACCTGTAATTTCGTCGATCATCAGTTTCAGGATTGATCCGATGTTTTCGATTTTCTGGGCTTCGTCAATGACCAAATACCGATTTGTTCCGATCAGGTTTCTGTATTCGCTCAGACCTTTGTTCTGAAGTTTTAAGTTGGTGGTATAATCTTCACCATTCAGATAAAGATAATCTCCACCATGGTTTTTCATGATTTCTTTAAGTAAGACAGTCTTCCCGGTCCTTCTTGCACCGGCAATTACAATCACTTTTCCTGCCTGTAAACGGCTCTCAATTCTTGTCTGTATTTTACGAAAAATTACTTCCATATAATCAGTTTATTACATTTTGCAGTGCAAATTTAAGATTAAATTTGTCACTGAAATGGAAATATTAACATTAAATTTGTCGTTACGATAGAATATTTAATGTCAAATTTGGCACTAAACTCATCCGTCAACTTGTTTCATGGCAATTATTATATTAATTTGAGCTGCAATTTTTCTATTTTATGATTAAATCTTTTGTATTTTGCTGCCTGATTTTGGCGCTTTCGGTATCAGTCAGCCTTTTACCCATGTATGTCAGATTTTCAATCCGAACTCCGGAAACATTTTTTGTGGCATCAAATCCATGAAACACGGAGAAGGGCAGCAAACCACCAACTACCTGGATATCTTTAAATACAATATCGCTGACCGTTCCGCGAAACTTGCTATGATACGCTTCTGTACCTTCGGGAATCCGCTGCACGCCGTCCCATGCGCCGTTCAGGTAGTATTTTTTGGTGAACTCCGGATCACGGTTGCCATCGGGACCCCACTGAGAGAAGAAAATTGCCACATCAAACAACTTCTGGCGACTGTCCTCCACCCGGATATTATCGAAAACCACATCATGCACATGAGCCTGTCCTGCATTGTGAATACTGAAGGTAGCGCCATCTTCTACATGAATAACATCAATGTTTTCGAAACGGATGTTTTTGACTTCTGCCGAATACAATTCAAAGCCGATTTCTATGCCGTTTCCCCAGATGGAATTCCAGAACACACAGTTTTTTACCAGAATGTTTTCGGTCGGATCGGTTCCCGGATAATCACCCTGCGATTTGATGGCAATGCAATCGTCCTTGGTATGGGCAAAAACACCTTCAATCACCACATTCGTACAACGGCAAATATCCATTCCGTCATCACTTCCGCTTTCGCTAACAATATGAATTCCATTGATATTTGCCTTGTTGCAATGGAAAAGCGCCACCTGCCATGTAGTGGCATTATGCAAATTAATTCCTTCAATCGAAATGTTTTCACAGTCGCGCAAAGAAATGAAACGGTTCTTGCAAGTTGGGTCAGTTTTATTCAATGAACCATCTAAAATTCCACGTCCACAGATGCGGATGTTCTTTTTCCCTTTGGCAAAAATGTATCCCTGAACAACAGCTCCGCCCTCCAAGTATACGGTTTGATTATCCTGTAATTCAAGTTTCACATCTTTATACAGTTTTCCACTATCGAACCAGATTACATTTTTATCTGACTTCGACGGGAGATCGGTTTCAGGTTTTCCGGCAAAAATAAAAAGAGGTTGCTGTCGGATACGTCCGTTTAATTCCAGACTTAGGTCTTCAGGCTGATTTAATTTAAAGCTGAACGAATTGTCGCTTGTATAGCTTGGCTTCAGGCCAGTCCGGAGTGGCCGGATATCGACCCAGCGAACATCGTACATGGTGTTGACCTCAACATTCACTTCACCCTGAAAGTCAAAAACGGCATACGAGGCAATGGGTGTGTCATAAACCGGAACTGCAGTTCCGTTAACTTTTACCTGGTAATATTTATCAGAGGCAAAACCTTCCGGAGCCTGCCAGGTGGTGACTTGTGAAAAAGCACTGACTGCAAAAAGGATCAAACAAATAGTAAATATAGATTTCATTTTTAGGTAGGATTAAGTTTCAGTTTGATTCCAATAAAAAATGCAATTGCTTAATTATTTCAACTTAAAGAGAAGACCATTTCGTTTTAACTTCCTGAATCTTTAAAGCGATTGGTTTGGCTTTCGAAACTTTAGGAAAAGGAAAAATAAGGTCTTATGGCGCCTTTTCGTTAAGTTTAGTTGTTTTTTGGTTCTATTTTCAGAGCATTTTGTTGTATTCAAAAAACGATGACAAAATATTTTTAAGAAGCCGACTTAAATGAAGAATAAGCCGGCTTCTTTTACTCGGGAAAAATGAGTTTTATTTTCGATGAATAAACCGAATTGTACTGCTCTGTCTGGCTTGATTCACCGTCACGAAATAGACTCCTGAAGGAAGCTTCGCAACGGGTAATTTGCATTCGTTATTCTCAGCCACCACCATTTGCTGCAAAACAATATTGCCGTTCACATCAGTAACAACAATGCTTTGAACGTCCTCATTATTCAGTTTCACAATGACATAGTCGTTTGCCGGGTTTGGATACAGACTGATTCCGCTCTGGTTCTGTTCGTCAATTCCAAGTGCCGACTCAATGGTAACTGTGAATTCAACTTTTGCTGTATCGACACCGCCGTTATGAATTCCTCCATCGTCTTTCAGCACAAAGGTGAGATTTGCCACACCGGCCTTTTTACCCGTCACGTTCAAGGTCAATGTGTTGGGCTGACTTACGGACACATTCGCGTTAACGATGTCAGGATTTGGATTTCGTAACACATACGAAAGAGGTTGTACAACATCCGGATCTCCGTCAGCAATGGTAATCGGGAAGCGTTTCACAATCCCAGCTTTTACTTTTGCCGTAGTGAGAATTGCGGTAATCACTGGTGCATCGTTCACTGCAAGAACTGTAACCGGAATATCAAGCTTTGTCGATTGATCTCCGTTGTTGGAAACATTTCCTCCATTATCAGTCAGAACGATGGTAAAATTAGCTTCTCCATTCAAATCTGGTTTTGGTTTAAATATTAAAGTGGCGGTATTCATTCCTTCCTGATAACTAATCCGGGGTTGCACCAGTGCTTCATTCGAACTGGTGATTCCAAAGTGAATTTGCTGAGTATTCAGATCACCATCCGAAATTCCGGTCAGTTGAATGCGAACACTATCGGCATCTTCAAGAAGGATGATTGGTTCTACCGGGTTGATCACCGGTTGATGATTGATGCCATTCACCACGTTTACAAAAAACCGAGTTATCGTGGAATCAATTCCTCCACCTGAAACTCCGCCATTATCTTTAACCTTTATGCTAATCATTGAGGTTCCGTATGCTACCGGACTAATTTTCAGAATGGCCGATGAGGAATTTGGAGAATAATTCACCACTGCATTTGCAATGGATGGATTAGCAGAAACAGAAGTTACAGAAGTAACGGATTGAACGACAGGATCGGCACCATAACCAATTCCGGAGAGTGTAATTTCTTTAGTTCCCGCCTTCAGGTCGATAAAAAGGTTGCCTGTCTGATCGATTTCGGGAGCCAGATTTGCTGTTGAATGGTAAAGTGTGGTAATACTGCGCGGAGGCAATACCATTGCACCTTTTGTGACTGTTGCTCCTTCGGTAAACGGAGAAAAGTTTTGCGTGGTAAACGATCGGTACAGGACTGGGACACCGCTACCTTTTAGTGTAACTTTCACAGGTTTAGCGCTTGTATTGAGCAGGATGGAAGTCACCGAATTGTCGGTATTTTTAAATGCCAAGGACAGGATATTTTTATTTGTTGAAATAGCATCGACCATTACTGCACCGGGATTGACATAGGCAGAATAGTTTTTAAAAACACTTCCGGCCAAATCGTTCACTGTTTTAAAACCTGTTCCTTCGAAATCAGTCCAGCCACTAATGTTTCCAAACTTAAACGAAGTGTAGATCGCACCTGCAAAATCGAGCGGTCCGGGGAAGAATTGCGGATTGCCACTGAGGTAATCTTTGCCCCAGTAACCTTCCCAAACATTCGAGTATCCTGAAGTTTCGGTCATCCATAAACCTTCAGCCTGACTTGTTTTAAAGGTTCTGTACAAATCAGTCCAGGCAGTTGTCCCTGCCCCGCCAACTCTTACTCCATCGGGATCATACAAGTGACAGGCAACTATACCAAGGTATTTCTTGGTCCCGGAATCAGCGATGGTCGGATTAATATTTCCCTGAACCCAACTCATGGAGTTAACGTCTTCCGACAACATCACCCGCGTATTCAGATGTTCTGCTTCCAACCGCGGACCTACAACCCGAACCAGCTCTCTGAATTCAGCACCGGTATATTGGCACGAAGCATATGGTTCGTTAAATGTAGGTTCGTTCTGCATGCTGATGGCATACAATTCAACACCTGATTCTTCCTTGACTGTTTGACAAACAGCTACCAGATACTCAGCAAATTCGTTGTACATCTCAGGTTTCAGCTTGTTATTGTTTGCCCACAATGTTGATGGATCGGGATTGATTCCTTTATTTTGTTTCATCCAGTTTGGCGGTGACCACGGGGTAAAAAAGAACTTGTGACAATTGGTATTTTCATTGATGGTGCGAATTAAATCGGTGGGCAGCGCCTTCCGGTTGAAGTTGCTGTAATTGGCCACATTGGGATCAGAATTGTCGTTCACAGGTTCAAATTCACCGGTTGTGGTAAATCGCATCAAGGTAATATTCAAATCTTTGATCTGTTGAATCTGGATCGGATCATTGCCATTGTTCAGCATGGTTCCCATGCCGGCGAAAGTCTGGTAGGTTTTACTGAAGTCGATGGTAACGGTACTGTTGGCCACCGCAGTAGTATCCATCACGAATACCTTAAAGGTAATCGTGTCAGGTATAGCATTTGCTACAGCAGTGTTACCGGCTATCACGGTAACGATAGCCGAATCAGCCAAACTTGTGTTCAATGTGTATTTAAGCAAAGCCGTTCCGTTTATAATATCGCCGATGTTTATGCCTGAAACCAGCGCGGGTTTGTTGGTACAGGATGTAATATTTGCAGTCGCCTTACCCAGCCCATTCGAAATTCCAGCCAAAAGAATTGGCTTTGGCAATTGTCCTTGATAAACCACCTGATTTGGAACAGGATTTACCGTAGGATGTGGAATAACCTGTGGCCTGTCGGCTTTATCGCCCAGCTTCAAATCTTTGAAATAATAGTCGCCGGTAATTTGCTGAAACCATAAGTCGTTTATATCCAGCATCAATCGGCTGATACGTGTGCTGTCGGTTTGATTTCCGTCTTTGGTTTTTTTGAAAAGTCCGGCAAAATCAAGGTAAACATCGTGCCAGGCATTGTCGTTGGGTAAGTTAAGTTCAATAAATGAAACATTGTAACCACTTCCCGGAGCTCCGGGATTAATATTGTCGACCAGACGGAAGAAAATTTTCGTCAAATCCAGCAATTTTTTTTCAGGAGCCTCAATTTTATTTGTAGAAGCACCTTTATACTTGAAGCTGACATATTTACTGGCTGACAGATCAAGTTCCTTACCTCCGGTCAATTTACCTAATGCAAAGTAAACTGACGGGAAGGTTTGCTGCATAACCGTTCCACTCACGTGAACGGTTCCATCGGCCTGAATATCAACTTTACCATTCTTCTGATCGTTTGAAATTCCGGAAGCACCAATATTACCAATGAACGGCGTATAGTCAGTAATTAAGCCGGTAATTGGCGAAGGAACTGCCGTCATCACAAATGACCGGATCGTATATTGGTTTCCATCATTACCGGTTTTGCCTCCATCATCGGTCACTTTAATGGTGATGGTGGTTCCGCCGGTTTTGCCGGTAAGATCATAGTTTAATGAAGCCACGCCGTTTTCAACCTTCCCGACAGAAAGTTTTGTGATGACCGAATCGGTTGATGCTGTTACCTCAAAACTCAGATTTTGCCTGTTTTCATCACCATCACTTATTCCGGACAGGCTAAGCTGATAACTTCCTGCAACAGCTTTCACGCTCTTTGGAGGAATTGAATCGAAAGTTGGCTTATGATTCAATTCATCGAAAATTTTCACGTTAAACGAATAATTTGCAGTATCAATACCTCCGGATACTATACCACCATTGTCTTTTAGTCTGACTTTAATCGTTGCCGATGTACCAGCCGGCGTGCTGGTTGAGGGAGTAAAAGTCAGTGTTCCGGCAAATGCAGTGGAATCATGAACCACGACAATTGAAGGAATAATATCTAAGTTGGAACTTTTACCTGTAATTTCAATGTTCTGATTCGATTCGGGATTACCATCATCAATCTGATCAAGCGCTATGGTTACTTTCTCACCTTTCCTGACCAGCATATCCGGAAGTGGTTTCATCGTTGGCGCAGCATTGGCAACAACTTTGACTTTAAAAGTCATCACCTTCGTGCTGGTATTGGGAGCCGAAACAACAAGCGAAATAACAGATTCTCCTATTGCTGAAAGGACTGGGTTCAAAACCAAAGAACCTATACGTTTGGGTGAAGTATAAATTACCTGTGGATCGGGTATGCAAGCTGAATTTGAGCTGGAAGCCGTGATTGTAACTGCATTTTTATCGGTACTTCCATCGGTAACATTCCGGAAATTTACAGTTCTTGAATCTGTCCCGGATGCTTTTACGGTAAACAACTGATCCTGAATACTTGAGATAGCCGGGGAGTGGATGGCAAGATCTCCAACTTTTATGTCATCCAGATATATTTCTTTATTTGGTGAATCGCCAAAATCGCGGGTTAACGGATTCAGGACAAAGTTCAGGTTACTGATGCTGTCAAGTTTACCACCAGTCAGGCCGGTATAGTCAAACGAATAGGTCTGATATTCGTTTGAAGCAACAATTTCCTGAGCTCCAGCAACACCAATGGTTTCGATGCGAAGCGGATAATTGTCAATCTTGCCGCCCTTTTTACCGACAGCCAAGGAAATATTAAAATCGAAGTTTGATTTAATCTTCAGACTGACATATGGCGTATTTTTTATAGAAATTTCAGGAAAACTGAATCCAAATCCATCCCAGACACTACTTTTTACCGGAGATATTTTCAATTCCTGATTTTGTTCTGAAAGACCATAACTTCCGGCATACCAGCCGGTAAGCTTGTTGTCGTTAAAATCTTCAATGTATCCGGTTATTCCGGGAACATAAACTGAAGTTGTAACCAGTTTCGGATCACTGACCGGGGAAGCGTTTCCTGCGGCATCCTTTGCGATGACAGTCATTGAATAGTCGGTTGAGGCCGTTAATCCGGAGATGTTAATCGTTGTTGAAGAGGTTGTTCCACAAGAAGTTGTTCCCCGGAAAATTTCGTAAGATGCAACACCGACATTATCGGTCGATGCGGTCCAGGATAAAGTAAAACCTGAAAAAGTAATGCTGGAAGAAATTAATGCAGCTGGTTTTGATGGAGCAGTCAGATCCGGGGCAGTTGTTGTCACGTTTTTTGGGGCACTGGCTTCCGAAACATTTCCGGAGGAATCTTTTGCTTTAACGGTAAAAACATAAGTTGAGGTTGAAGCTAACCCGGATACGATCAGAGTTGTTGAAGTAGTCGTCCCAAGCGAAATACCATCTTTAAATACTTCATATGAAGCCACAGCCACATTATCGGTTGATGCCATCCATGAAAGCGTACAGCCCGATTGATTGATGTTTAAAGAACTCAGATTAGCCGGAATTGTTGGAGCCTGAATATCGGGAACAGGAAATACAAAACTGTTTGTGGCATCGCGAACCCAGGAAGATTCAGTTAAACCGCTCTTCGTATATAAATTTGTCCATATTGCTTTATCGTTCGACCCTTCGCAGGTGAACGAAGCTAATGCCCGAGCATTCCATTCAATCGAAATTTTCACTCCGGATGGATTGATTGAAACACCTGATCCCAAATCGCAGGTTATCGAAAATGGATAAGTTGTGACATTTGGAGTCCAAAGTCCGGAGTTTTTGACACCATCAAAAGCTTTCCATGCATTTCCCTGATCAACGGTAGCAGACACTGTTGATGCAGTTCCTGAAGTTTTCTTAGTAATTGGATAGGATGTTGAACCAACCATCCACTCAATTTCATAGATATAGATATCATAAGTACTCACACCGCTTAATGCAGTAAGCCTTAAATATCTGTATGCGGAATCCGTGTTTTCGGCCCTGGAAGTAATTGGCATTATAAACAAGAAACACAGAAAAAATGTAAGCAGGCAGGATAAGCACCGCTTTTTGTAATCGTTTGTTTTTGATTTTGTACGCATTTTGTTTATCGGTTAAATTGGTTTGAATTCCTGGTTAATCCTGAATATGCACGCGCATAATTATCCTAAAGTTAGTTTATTGAATTCCATTGTCGACTAAAATGAATTCTATTTTCAAATTGTCTATCTGCCAAATCTGAAGGATCGGTTATTTGATTTGAACTTATTCTATAAGTACGATCTGCACTGATGTAATTACTGTACTTCGTATCATCCGATCCGTTTTCTGAACTTAATTTCTAAGATATTTAGCCTGTCTGAATTAATAAAAAAGAGGTCAATTCTAAAATCAACCTCTTCATACTAAAACCTTTTAATAATTAGAAACACCTATTAAATCTAAAAAATTCTGACTAAAATATACTTCCGGATTAAAATCCAAAATATGCATTTGTAACGAGTAATCTGATTCAATCATCCGAAAGCCGAGATTTTCATTTCAAAGTATTAAAGAAGGCCACCTTCCGGCAGCCTTCTTTTTTAACTTTCAGTCATTGAGTTTATTGCTTAATAAACTTCAAGGTATTTAATGCGTTATCCTGAGTCGTTACGCGAACAAAATATACCCCTGAACGAAGGTCTTCAACATTGATCGAACCACCATTATAGTTATTAATTTGTTTCACTATTTGACCTGACATATTTACCAAGGCAATGGATTGAATATTCAATGAGGAACTATTCTTCAGTGCAATAGTGGTTTTGGCTGGGTTTGGATATACTGACAGATCAGCAGGATTGTATAAACGATTCAATCCTGTTAACGCTGCATCGCCAATCTTTAAGTAATCTAACGTGACGTTCCCTTTATAATAGCCACCTGTTGCCCAACCTGGATTAAAGTTCAGATAAACTTTATCAATCTGTTTAGGATCGTAAAATGCAGCCAGCTTTCCGGTAAAGTCAAAGTTATAGGTATGATAAGCTCCATCGCCCGGTACAGTTACGCTAATAGTAACACTGTTACCTCCTACTGTTGACTGTACAAGACCAACCTGTAAAGAAAGTGGTTTATCAGCTTTAAGACTTATACTAACCTTAGGATTAACAGTAAGGTCGAGTAGTGAAGTAGTACTCATGTCTAAAAGTAAAGCCGAGAATCCATAAACTCCGATTCCGGCATCAATTCCGGCATTTTTGTCAATATTTAAATTGAGCATTCCACTTGCCTGCGTCAAAACAAAAACTTTAGGAGTATCTGTTGCATGTTCAGGAACCCATAATGATGAAACAGTACTGCCATCAAAATTGTCGACAAACGAAGTAATGGTTGGTAAAAAAGCAACAGGATCTCCAACTTTCAAGAAACCGGCATAGGTGGTCAGGGCGTAACAATCATTATTTTTTGTATTCCACCAATATTCTGCCGGTTTTTTTACCGGAGTGGCATCAGCACTTAATGCATCATCGGTATCCACATCATTCACTTTCATATCCAATGAAATTCCTTTTCCAGCATTCAGTGCCTTCCAGATTTCAAGGTTAAAATCAGGCCTTGCCTCACCGGTTAAAGCTGAATATCCAATGGTATAAATTTGTTTGATTGTTTTTGAGCCAACAACTGTATGATTGTCCATAAAAAGACTTGATGAAAGAATATCGTTTGTTCCTCCCCAGTTAACGGCACCAGTTGAACCGTCTATCATCATTGCGGCATCAAATCCGGTCGTTTTGAATGTAGCTTTGTATGCTCCAAATTGGGTGTAACGGGCATACCAGGCCTGCGGTAAAGCAGGAAGAACCGGTGCGTCAATTTTCAAATATGGAGCCCATGCAATTTCGACGGTTTCACTTCCGGTAACATCATCATCGGTGTATTGTAACAAAATATAGATGTTAGCTTCATCGCACATGGTCTTAAATGATCCGCTAAAGTCAGCATCACCTTTATCCGATGCAGCCAGACCTAAACGGCTTCCGGTATCTCCCAATTTATTTCCATCGCCCGGAATCTTTGCCCAAGCTGCATCGAAGTTAGTGGACTTCGCATCAAAAGAAGTTGTTGTAGCAGCAGCAGCCTGTTTCCGTGAGGGCTCTTCAGCTGGCAGTGCAGCCCACCAACCAGGAATCGGAGCAGTCCAGGTTTTTACAAAAGCAGCATCAGGACTGGTCACCACAATCAAATCTCCGGGTTTTACAAATCCGGCATAAGTAGTCAAGGCGTAACAATCATTATTTTTTGTATTCCACCAATATTCAGCCGGTTTTTTTACCGGAGTAGCATCAGCACTTAATGCATCGTCAGTATCCACATCATTCACTTTCATATCCAGAGAAATTCCTTTTCCTTCATTTAAAGCCTTCCAAACATCCTTATTGAAATCAGGTCTTGCATCGCCGGTTAAAGCAGCATAACCAATGGTATAGATTTGTTTGATTGTTTTTGAGCCAACAGCGGTGTGATTGTCCATGAAAAGGCTGGAAGAAAGGATATCGTTTGTACCTCCCCAGTTAACAGCACCAGTAGAGCCATCGATCATCATTGCAGCGTCAAATCCGGTAGATTTGAAAGTAGCTTTGTATGCACCAAATTGTGTATAACGGGCGTACCAGGCTTGTGGCAAAGCGGTAAGAGCAGGGGCATCAATTTTCAGGTAAGGTGCCCAGGCGATTTCTACTGTCTCGTTTCCGGTTACATCGTCATCGGTGTATTGTAACAAAACATAGATATTGGCATCGTCACAAATGGTTTTAAATGATCCGCTAAAGTCGGCATCACCTTTATCCGATGCAGCCAAACCCAAACGGCTACCTGTATCTCCCAATTTATTTCCATCACCCGGAATTTTTGCCCAAACAGCGTCAAAGTCGCTGCCCAAAGCATCAAATGTGGCAACCTGAGGCGAAACAGCCTGTTTCCGCGTGGGTTCCTCAGCAGGCAATGCAGCCCACCAGCTTGGAATTGGAGCTGTCCATCCTTTTACATACGCAGCATCAGCAGAAACCGGAGCCGAAGGACTTAAAAAACCAGCATAAATCGTGAGGGCATAGCAATCATTATTCTTTGTATTCCACCAGTATTCGGCTGGTTTTTTCACAGGTGTGGCATCAGCACTTAATGCATCATCAGTATCCACATCATTAACCTTCATATCAAATGTGATTCCTTTTCCTTCATTGAGTGCCTGCCAAACTGAGGCGTCAAATGCAGGTCTTGCTTCACCGGTTAAAGCGGCATATCCAATGGTATAGATGTATTTGATTGTTTTTGAACCAACGGTACTGTGATTGTCCATAAAAAGATTGGTAGAAAGAATATCATTCGTCCCTCCCCAGTTTACAGCACCGGTTGAGCCGTCGACCATCATTGCAGCATCAAAGCCAGTATTTTTGAATGTAGCCTTGTAAGCTCCAAATTGAGTGTAACGGGTATACCAGGCCTGTGGCAAAGTGGCCAGATCAGGTGCTTTAATTTTCAGGTAAGGTGCCCAGGCAATCTCTACCGTTTCGTTTCCGGTCACATCATCATCGGTATATTGTAACAATATATAGATGTTGGCATCATCATAAATAACCTTAAAAGCACCACTAAAGTCAGCATCACCTTTATCAGATGCTGCCAGACCCAGCCGGCTTCCAAGGTCACCAAGTTTATTTCCATCACCCGGAATCTTAGCCCATTCGACATCGAAGTTGCATCCCACAGCATCGAAAGTGGATGACTTTGTAGCGACGGCTTGTTTCTTTGCCTGGTAATCTGCAGGTAATGCAGCCCACCAGCTTGGAATTGGAGCTGTCCATGCAGCTACAAAAGCAGCATCTCCTTCATCAGGAGCCTGCGCAAATAACGCAGTTACACTTGATAAAAGCATAACAATTAATAAGGTAGATAAATTTTTCATAAGCGTGTTAATTTAAAATGTTTATAATTAATCAACTGAAAAGTATTTTTAATTTAAACTTCCGAAGTAGAAACTTTGGGGAAACCACGAATCGGCTTCCCCTTCAGAAAAGATTATTTTATTTTCACTGTGACTTTGTATCGGTCGCCAATAGCAGTTCCTTTATAGAAAACATAACTCTGAGTTGCAGTAAAATCGTTTACAGACACACCATTGGTTTGGATGGCACCAGAAACAGTTACTTTGCCAATACTACCTTTCCATAAAGCGACCAGTTTGGTCACATCGGTACCAATCAGAACCTCCACAGTGATGGTTTTATTGACCACATCAATAACACCTACAGGTGCAGGTACCAAACCGGCAAAAGTGAAACTTGAAACCGCATTATCAGCCACTGTATTAATCGTATAAGTAACTTCGGTATTGTTTTGCGCAACCACTTTAATCGATTTTGTTGTGACGAGGTTGTAATTTTTCCTATCGGAGAATGTGGCATTATTCACATAAACCGTGCTTCCATAGGATGAAGTCAGCACGAGACGGGCTGTAGTCAGATTTGTTGCATAATTCGCAATAAGATTAATGGTTTTGGCAGTTTCATCGATTACCCCAATTTCACTGTTCCCTCCCGGACTTTTGCCTAACATAAACTTAGTGATCATTTTCTCGGATGAAGCCGGGAATGTGGTGAATTTGACCGTATATTTTTTCTCATTTCCTTGTCCTGATTTTATGGAGTAAATCACAGGTTGTGAGAAATCATTTAATGTAACTCCTGAAACCTGTTCGACTCCATTGACAAAAACTTTTGCATCATTTGAATCAATTCCGAAAACAGCAGCAAAATTAAAATCAGTCACTATATCAGGTACAGAGAACTGGATTTCGTTATTTGGAGCAAAAACGCCAGCAATTCCACCAATATTAAATACTGTAAATGAATTTCGCTGGTCAACAACAACTACATCCACAGTTTTGACTGCATTGGAGAAATCCTTTCCGAAATTACCCGTACTTGAAGTCAGGAGCGTAACACTATATGTTCCTGCAATACTGTAGCTTAGGCTCAAAGAATCAGCCTTATTAAAATCAGTTCCTTTTGCACCGTCTTCGCCATAGATGTGCCCCTTGGTACCATCAAAAAGTGTGAAAAATTCTCCTGAACCTGTGGGAATAATATAGAACGGGGTTCCTGCAAGCGCGTTGGGTTGCCCGTCACGCTGATAGGTCAAAATAAAACTCGAATCCGGGGTGATCATTTTTTCCTGAACGCATGACAAAGCTATGATCAAGGTTGTCAGTATCAAAATGGATTTATACATGATTTTCATAATATTGTTGATTTAATATTTTATTAGGAATTAGTTACCAACCAGGATTTTGTTTTAAGACTCCTTTGTTTGCATCAATATCAGCTTGTGGAATCGGGAAGCAATAATTTTTGTCTTTGCTAAATTTGTTGTTGAACAATTTGGCCAGATCCATTTCAAAAGCAGGATCCCACATCCAGCGTACAATATCATTATAGCGATGACCTTCAGTGGATAATTCGACTGCTCTTTCATGAACAATAGTCGCTGGATTCAGAACTAATTTTGCAGGCATACCAGCCCTTGCCCTAACCTCGTTGAGAGCTGCCAGTCCCGCTCCATCAGCATCACGATCGACCTGATAGCATGCCTCGGCATACATCAGCAGAACATCGGCATAGCGAATTACACGAATATTAAACGGGTCACTATTTGGTGAAGATTTACCAACAAACTGAGGATAGAAATACTTCTTCAGACCAAGAGACGGACTTGGAACCGGCCCCAGATATAGCTTATTACTAAAAACTATTCCTTTGGCGTGCAAGGCACTTTGAAATGGAATCATTTTTCCGGATTCTACTCTCCAATCCAGTAAATCACCATCCAAATAACAAGTTGCATAGGCACGTGGATCCCTGTCGTAACCAGCAGGAGCGCCATCGGTTTCATATTCGTACCATAAGGTTGGATCAATTTCAAGATTACGATATCCAAATGGCGACAAATAAGCATAATTCAAAGCTCCACCCCACTGCCAGCCTGGTAACCAGCCACCTGCAGCGCGATTGTCGTCGTTGTACTGTATTTCCCATACCGACTCTTTGTTGTTTTCTGCCTTGTACAATTTATTTCCAACAGGAATATCAAGGTATGAATAGTTAGAAAGTAAAGCGGCCTGATAATCTTCCTTGGTTTGAGCCAATGGCTTAATCAGTTCATACATATTGCTATCCTTGACACGTTTAAATGCGGCTTTAGCTTTTGCAATATTAGCAGTTGCCTCCGATGTACCGCCTTTACCAAAACGCAAATAATACTGATAATGCTTGTATAAAAGAGCTTTACCCAGAGCTGCATTAGCTGTGCCTTTGGTTAACCGGCCTGTTTCGGTTGCAGACCATGAATCAGGCAGATTAGTGGCAGCAAAAGTTAAATCTTCTTCTAATTTATTCCAGAATTGTTCTGGAGTACCATTTGCCAATCCAAGCAATGGATTGATGGGGACATTGGTTTCGTCGTAATAAATCGGTGCATTGAACCAGGTTACGAGATAGAAATAATACATTCCTCTCAACGCAGTAAGCTGTGCCTTGTATTCGTTTAGTTTTGATTCCGTAACAATACCTTTCATCCGGTCAATATTGGCCAGAATATCCGAAGTACGAAATAAACCAATGTATAAAGTATTCCATGCAGCTTGAAAATCAGATGTATTAATAATCATCTGATCAAATCCTGAAGTCGGATTCTCGAACCAAATATAAGGATCGAGCTGATTGATCTTCAACAGGTAAAAATTTCCAAACATTCCACCATGTGCAAAAGGCGTATATGCAGCATTTACAGCCAACAGAAGATCATTCTCTGTTTTAAAAAATGACCCAACATCGAGGCTGTTCTTATTTTCGGTTTCCAGAAAAGAATCGGAGCAGGCGGAAAAGACCAAAGCCAAAATGAATATAAAGAGTAGTTTTTTCATTGTAGTAATTTCTTTTGATGTTTCTAATTAAAATCCAATCTGTAAACCACCTGTAAATGAGCGGGGCATAGAGTAACTTCCGCCATCAGTTCCACTGTTTAGCGGATCACTCGAAATAAATCCTTCCGGATCGCGTCCTTTGTATTTGGTGAAACAAAATAGATTGGAGGCATTGGCATAAATCCGGATGCTTGCTAAACCTAATCTGTCACTCTGATATTTTGGAAGGTTGTACCCCAGCTGAATATCTTTTACCCGAAGGAATGACCCATCTTCAATCCAAAAGGTAGAAATACGGTCGTTTACGTTTCGGTTGGAAATATCGACTCTTACATGGGTAGTTGAAGCATTCTCCGGAGTCCAATGGTTGATGGCAAAGTCATTTAACTTGTTATGTTCCATATCCTGACTATTCATACTCGACAAACCTGCCCGTTGCGCGTTGAAAATATCAAATCCACCCACCCCATAAAGGAATACATTGAAATCAAAGCTTTTATAGCTGCAATCAAAACCAAGGGAGTAATTGATACTTGGAATCGTTTTCCCAATAATCGTTTTGTCCAGATCATTAACAACACCATCACCATTCAGATCACGATATTTGATATCACCAGGCTGGGGAACATTTCCGGCATGAGTGGCATGTTTATAGCCTTTATATTCTCCATTAGTACCCAGTTGAAAATTACCGTCTGCATCTTTGGTGTAATTCGTTTCATCCAGTTGTATAATTCCATCCGATACAAATCCATACAATGCCCCAATTGAATGGCCTACAATCGTACGGTTATTTCCATTTGTAATGTCTGTAACAGGTAAGGATTTAACTTCATTCTTGATGGTCGTAAAGTTTCCGGTAATTCCATACGAAAACTCACCGACCTTGTCTCTCCAGGTCAACGACAGTTCTATCCCACGATTCTGAATATCACCGGTATTGAACCATGGATTTCCATCCTGACGGCCAAAAGCCGATGAAATAGGAATTGCTACCAGTAAATCTTTGTTATTTTTTACATAGTATTCCAGGCTGGTCTGAAGCTTATTTTTGAACATATTGAGGTCAAGCCCCCAGTTCAGCATTTCTGCAGCTTCCCAGTGAATTTCTTTCGAAGCCAATCCGTAGAATACATACTGAGCCCTGGCAATATGCTGATCATCACCAAAAACCGGAGAGAATGCCGTGTTTTCTGAAATCTTATCCAAATACTGGAAACCACCTCCAATGTTTGAATTTCCCGTTTGTCCCCAACCAAAGCGCAACTTCATGGCATCTATTTGCTTCACATTCTGAAAGAAATCTTCGTTTACTTTCCATGCTACTGATGCTGAAGCAAAATTCCCCCTTCGGTACGACGGAGCAAAAACCGAGACACCATCCGAACGAAGCGAACCAGTAGCAAAATACTTGCCTTTATAATCGTACATGACCCGGCCCAGATAAGATAACATGCGGTAATCCGAAGTATAACCTGCCAGTTTTGTTGAAGCAGTTCCACCGTTAGCAAGGGTGTTGAGTTGTTCAAAATCGAATCCGTTTTCTGCTCCGGAAATGCTGTTGCTCCTACTCCCACGTACCTGATGAACAAAAGTTGCCTGTACGTTATGAATGTTATTGAATTTTTTAATGAATGAAAGTTGATTCTCAAGATTCAGCGAAATATTTTCTCCATATCCTTCTGACAATGATGCACTGCCTGGAGCACGGTTACCTTCAAAGCGGGGCATCCAGGCCTTACTCCGGTAATAATCAACTTCAGCTGCCGGAGTAATTTTGTATATCAGCCAATCAGTAAAATTAACCTGCATGTAAACATTGGCTCTGGTTCCCAATCCATAGGATTTGTTATCTCCAAGCGAGGGAGCACAAAGCAAATTGGGTTTATCGTTGCCTAAAGTATTCGTATATAAAGGACCAGCATATCCGACTGGTAGGGTCTGTATCAGATTACCATCAGCATCTTCTCCGTAAACGGATTGCTGAGATTCGAAACCACCTTTGTAATTTGAATTGTAGATCTTCATTAAAGGTGAGGTATTTAAATCGTAAATACCTGCCTGGTTGGTCATAGGCGATTCGCCGGTATTGTAATTCAGGCTTATGCTTTCTCCGATTTTTACAAATTTACTCAACTTGAAATCTGAATTGGCACGGATGGTATAGCGTTCGGCACTGGTCTTAATTACAGTACCATCTTCATTTACATATCCCATTGAAACATTGTAATTGCTGTTTTCACCACCACCGGCTATCGAAAGATGATAGTTTTGGTTGAGCCCTGTTTTGAACATCTGATCCTGCCAGTTGGTGCCCTGTTGCCATCCGTTGCCATAATATTTTTCGCGGAATGGCTGCGCATATTCAGGCTTGTCGCCTTTAATCGCCGAGTAAAACGCAGAATACTGATCAGCGTTCATCATGTCATATTGCTGAGGTGCCAGATTAACTCCAATATAAGTGTTTAAGTTTACCTGAGCCTTTCCCGACTTTCCACGTTTGGTTGTAACAATGATAACTCCATTCGATCCGTTTGCTCCATAGATAGCAGTAGCAGATGCATCTTTAAGTACTTGCATACTCTCTATTTCCTGAGGTTGTATTCCGTTAATATCGCCGGTTTGAACTCCGTCGACGATATAGATCGGATCGGAACCTTTATTGATTGAACCTACACCGCGCACACGAATGGTAGCATTTTTTCCCGGCTCGCTATTTTGTATGACCAAAACTCCGGGAGCCCTACCCTGAAGGGATTGTGCCGCGCTTGACGATGGATTCATGGTTAAATCTTTTGTGGACACTACGGCAACCGAACCTGTCAGATCCGATTTTTTAACCGTACCATAACCGATCACAACCACTTCGTCAACGCCGACAACAAACTCACTCATTACCGCATTGATTACCGACTGGCTGCCAATCGAAACCTCCATGGTAGTCATACCTACGAACGAGAAAATAAGGGTTTTACCTCCTGCCGGAATGGTCAGATTATATTTTCCGTTTACATCGGTGATGGTTCCGGCTGCTGTACCCTTTACCATTACCGTAACGCCCGGAATAGCTTGCTTATCGGCAGCACCTGTAACTGTACCGCTGACTTTGGGTACAATCTGTACCACCATTTCAGAAACGGCAGCCTTGTTGGTAATCAAAATATGACGATCCATTACTTCATAGGTAATGTTTGTGTTCCTGAATACATCATTCAGAACATCATCAATTTTGCGGTCACTCACCTCAACGCTAACCTTTTGCTTTAAATCGATCTGAGAATTATCATAGAAAAACCTGAACTCACTTTGTGATTCAATATTTTCAAATACCTCAACAAGCGGAACGTTTGTCAATTTCAAACTAAGTTTGGTTACCTGTGAATAACCGGCAGCTGAAACCTGAAGCAGACCCACAAAAAATAGAAAAAATGTGATCTTACTCATTAGAATTAGTTTATAAATGAAATGATTACTTCCATAATCAATCCATCCTGATTTTTTTTTCATAGATTTGAAATGTAAGATTAATGACTTAGTTCCTGTAATTAAAGTTGTTAAACGAAACGGTGACTCGTTTCAAACTGAGGCGGAAAATGTTGGCGCATTTTCTGCCTCTATCGTTTAAAACACGCACTACTGCGCCTTTTTAAATTTCACATAGATGATGTTTTTATTGAATTTGTATTCGATTGGTTCAACCGATGTACGGCGTATTGCTTCCATAAAAACGTAAATATTATCGTTAATGCTGATGGTCCCGGTATAGGTTTTAGAACTTAAAAGTTTATTTTCGAAAACCAATTCAACATTAAATATGCGCTTAATCTTAACCGATAGATTATCGAGCCGCTCGTCCTTAAACGCATAAACTCCTTTTTCCCAATATTGATAATAAGACGACTGTATTTTTTGAGTTGAAATGTGATTGTCTTGTTTACTATAAAACAAACTGAATCCCGGATCAAGTTTCACTTCAGCATTTTCATTGGTTTCATTCTTATATTGAAAAGCTACCGATCCGGAAAGTAATGAAGTTTCGATTACATTATCATCAGGATAGGCGTTAATGGAAAACCTGGTTCCTAAAACCTGAATTCTTTGTTTACCAACTTTTACCACAAAAGGGTGTTTGGCATCGTGGTGAACATCAAAATAACCTTCTCCGGATAATTCAACTTCACGGTTAGTGCTACTGAAATTGCTGGCATATTTCAGCTTTGTTTCATTGTTAAGCCAGATTGAAGTGCTGTCGGGCAAAACAACTTTCATTCGGTTACCCCTTGGAACGATTATTTCCTGATAGGAAACCATTGGTTCTGATATTGTTTTTCTTCCCTGATAGAAATAAACCAAAAAGTTTGAAAGAAGTATTAATAACAGAATTGCGGCAGCCTTGAATGCTGTAGTGGTGTAAAACATTTTCTCCGGACGGTTTTCGAATACGGTTATGCGCCGTCTTAATGCTTCAAAGAGTGAATGGTAATTGTTTGAAGAGGTTTCCCTGAAATTCCAGATTTCAGTTAATCTGGAAAAGATTTGCTTGTTGGCTGGCTGATCGTTGAGCCATTCATCAACCAGACGGTCATCTTCATCAGTATCTTCTCCTGAAATCTTTTTGCTGATGTGCGACCAAATTTTATCCTTGTCCATGCAAATATTTATTCGTTACTAATTGCAATAACAGTATTCAAAAATAAATCCCCTAAACGGAAATGAAAATATTTCACCAAAGAATAATAAGACGTTCAAACCAATAGAAATTGGCAGCTACTTTGGCAGAAATAAATGAAGTAAAACGGTGTATTTGTCAGAAGCCGGAGGTTCGCTGAGATAAACCTGAATCTCCTCGCCTATCTTTTTAATTGCTATGGTAAGCTGATGGTCGATGGTTTTTACCGAAATATCCAGGATTTGAGCGATTTCCTTGTACTTCAGCTGCTCAATTTTGGCCAGACTATAAATCAGTTTGCATCTTTCGGGCAAATGATCTATGGCACGTCCAATGGCTTCTTTCAGTTCTTTTGAAATCAATACCGATTCCGGGCATATTTCATTAATCGGTAACGAAACACTGATGTCCTCCAGCGAAATGGCCTTTTCACGCCTTTCCTTGCTCAGATAATTCAATGAAGTATTTCTTGCTGAAGTATAAATATAGGCCTTTATGTTTTCAATTTTAGCCAGTTTTGCCCGATGAGTCCACAGATTAAAAAACACATCGGATACCGCTTCTTCTGAAAGTTCCTTACTCCGAAGTATGGAATTCGAAAAACGCAAAATACCATGGACATAGAGCTCAAATAATTCCTGAAAAGCAATTTCATCCCCATTGTCACTTATCCGATGCAGTAGAATTCTTATGTCACGCTCATTTCTCAAAATGTACTATTGGTTGATTAAACCAAAAGTACATAATAAATAGGACACGTAAGCGCTGTAAGAAAAAAAATCGAATTGTTTTATTTAGACCTTTTATTTTCAATCCATTTAATCCAATCCTGTGACCGGAGAAATTTTGAATGATTTTAATAATTCGTTATCAATCCTGATTGCTTCAGCAATCAGGTCCAGGTCAGCGATTTCGTCAAAACCACAAATGGTAGTCAATACGGAATCCATTCCTCGATCTGCGATTTTGCCAAATTCAATGTCATCAGGAAGTTGATTGCCGGTTTCGTTGGTTGCACGGAAATGACAACCGCAGACTAATGCCTTCAGTATTAAATCAAACGGAAGTTTCAGTTCACGGGCCAGGTGGATGGCACCTGCAAGGCGATCTTCGGCACTGAACTTGCGCTGTAGGTCGCATCCCACTCTAAAAATAGTATCGCCCAAAGCACGATTCTGAAACCTGTGGAGCAAATCGTCGATGTGTTCGGTGAGTGCTTCAGTCGTGAATTCACCGGAATATTTTTTCATGAGGATATCAGCTGCCTGCAACATGGTATTCCGGACATTTTCCCTGACTTGATTGTCGGCCAGCACTTCGTAAAGAAAAGTAGCTGAAGGATGAGCGAGGAATCCCAGATACGCAGCTGTTGCATGTCCGAGGTTATGAATAAATAACTTGCGGTCGACCCAGGCTTTCATGTTCTCTTTTGGGGCAAGTCCTTCAATTTCTGGAATCTGATTTTTAAATGCTTTTTGATCCAGAATCAAGGTATTATAAGGCTCAGCAAAAACCTGAAGAATATCTTCATCCATGTCTTTTTTGAGCATGATCGGCACCATTTTTCCAATGCTGGTTTCAATCAGGCCCACACGCTCTTCCAATGGAAATCCAAATGGCAGATGTTGTTTAAGTTCATGATTCATAAACTCTGCCGCATTCCGGAGATTTTCTGCAATAATGATATCGAGGGGAAAGTCATCTGCTGATTCGTATCTTTGAACCAATCCTTTGGCGATAAGCGGCATGATGGCTTTCAATCCGTTTTGTCCGACCGAAACGGCTAAAATACGCGCCGATACAATCTCTTCAGCAACTTTATCGGCGTCGCCGCCAAAGACTCCCCTAACATTTTCAATGGTGATGACAGATTCCACATCACTTTTGATCACTACCTTGTAATTTCCACAGCGATTCAGTTCGTCAATCACCGGTTTAAAAACATCGATGAAAACAACTTCGTAGCCGCCCCGGCTAAAAAGCTGACCAATGAACGAACGTCCAATTTTGCCGGCGCCGAACAATACCATTTTATCCCGATTTGGTTTTGTCACAATCGTGAGATTTGGTTTTTATAATCGTTCGCAAATTCCCGAACGATTTTGAATTTCTCGCCTTCTTCCTTTTCAAGAAAAGTACCGCCAAGGTAGAAACAGGCAAATCCACCGGAAGCCACACCCCAGCATATGGCTTTTTCAAGATTGAGTTTGCCTCCCGATTTTGCTTTTAATTGCCATGCCAGCGAAGCGATTATTCCACCGGCAAAATTATCGCCGCAACCCGTGGTATCGCCTTTCGAGGCTGGATTCCAGGCAATGTCGAGGGCAACCTTTTGCGAAACAGGCATTTTGAAGAGTTCCGTTTTTTCAAACAGATCACCGTTGGAACAGGCATAAAGTTCGCGTGAGCCATTGGTAATAATAAACGCACCAATGTGCTGGCTGACAAAGAATCTGGCAGCCTGATCGATTGATTTTTGTCCGCTTATTTTCAGAGATTCTTCACAATCCATAATCAACAAGTCGATTAAGCGATAGTCTTCCGGTGTTTCGACAAGGGGCCAGGGCTGTCCGGGGTTCTTCTTTTCGTTACGAAAGTCAAAAACGGTATTGACGACGGTCAGGCAACCGTTCTGTTTGGCCCGCCTGAGCAAAGCTGTTAAGTTGTCATGAATTTGCGGAACAAGCGCAGTGCCTCCAAAACAGACAATGTCAGCGCTGAAGAAATCATCGCCCAAAAGATCCGGAGTATAATCCCAGGCTGCTCCGATGTTGTTAATGAAAGTCCGTTCTCCCTGGTGGTTGTCGTAAGTAATATCAGAAAGCACATCAGTAAACGGGGTCTTTTTGTCTGAAATTTTGAGGTAATGATCGATATTCAGCGGGGTTTTCCTGACCATATGATCGATTAGTGTGGCAGTGTCATCATCGCCGCTTCCACCATAAAAATGCACATCAAAATCTTCCTTATTCAGTAATTGAGCGGTATTGATCAGTGATACAAGTCCTGGGCCACCAATATTGAAAGCTTCAGGTTCAATATCACCAGTGATCTCACGAAAAATTTCAGCATACGGAGTTCCGGAGAATTGCTCCAGTTCTTCGGTGAAAACCAAGCTTCCGGGAGCAAGGCCGCCATCGCCAGTCTGGTGCGATCGATATTTCAGAAACTGCGGTGTGTTGAATTTTACGCCGGTGTATAAATAATCGGCCAGTGCACAGCCGGTTCCGGCAATGATTATTTTCTTGCTCATCGGTTAAAGGTATCGTTGATAGTCCGATGCAAGCAAATGCAAAGGTTCTTCGTCCTCCTCAATCACCGGAAATCTTCCGATAGATTCCTTGAAACGGTTGTCGTTGGTATCATCGTTCACTGCGCTTACTTCGCCAACCAGGACTTTTCCTTTTCCGGCTTCACCATAAAACCGGTGGTAAACGCCTTGTTCGAGGCAAATACTTTCGCCCGGAGTCAGGATGATTGAATCGCCGGCTTGAAGATTATGAACGATTCCATCTGTTTTTACTGTAAACGGCTGATCTGAGAAATCTTCCTTTTCATCTGAATTGTACAATTCAATGACAAGGTTTCCGCCACCACGGTTGATGATATCTTCCATTTTGGCCCAGTGAAAATGCATCGGAGTTTCCTGATTTTCTTCCACAATCATGATTTTTTCGGCGTACGGTTTTTTATCCACCTTGTATTTGCCGTTACGGATGGTAAACAGAAACAGTCCGCGCTTGTAAAAATCCCCTGAACCGAAATCAGTAATGTCCCACCCGAGCATGTTCGAGATAACTTCTGAAGCAAGTTCCTTGTTTTTCTTCCAGTCGGCAACGCTCCAGTATGCCCATGGAGGTAAAATGAACTGCTTTTCTGCCATGAATGATTTGGCATCGTTCAGGATCAGATTGATTTCGCTACGTTTCATATTCAATGGTTTAAGATGTTTTTTCGTTCCAGTTTACTTTTACCATGCCCACATTTCCGATTTGAGCATACTGCAAAGATTCAATTTTCTGTGGATTATTCTCATTGGATTGTGCAAAAAAGATATCACAATCGTGAAACAAAGTTCGCTTTAAATAAAAAAAACAAAACGGGAAGTTATCCGGTTTTGTTTTCTTCATGAGATCGGCAAGTATCTATAACCAAAGGAATCGCTCGTATTGGAGTTTATCTCATCACCTCTTCAACCTCGTCCGGAGTAACCGGAATGCGGTCGCCTATGATTTCACATCCGGTTTCTGTAACCAGGATATCATCCTCCAGCCGGATTCCGCCAAAATCAAGATAGCTCTCCAACCGATCAAAATTGATAAAACCAGCATTGATTTTTTCTGCTTTCCATTTCTCAATCAAGGCAGGAATAAAATAGATTCCGGGCTCGTTTGTAACTACAAATCCAGGTTTCAGCCTTCGTCCCAAACGTAAATAAGCTGTTCCAAACTGATCGATCCGATGTATTTCATCGTCGTAACCCACATTATTTTCGCCCAGATTTTCCATGTCATGAACATCCAGTCCGAGCATGTGACCCAAACCATGAGGCATAAATAACGCATGAGCGCCGTATCTGACAGCTTCTTTTACATCACCTTTCATTAATCCAAGCGCCTTCAGTCCTGATGCAATAACTTCTGCAACTTCCAGATGTACCGACAAATAAGTTTCTCCTGGCCTGGTCAGTTCACGTCCACGATTGTTTGCTGCCAAAACGATCTCGTATATTTCACGCTGTTTCGAAGTGAATTTCCCTGCAACAGGAATGGCCCGGGTAAAATCAGAAGCATAATGCGACCTCACTTCAGCACCGGCATCAACAAGCAAAATACGCCCGTTCTGCAATGTTTGTGAATGATCGTGGTTATGAAGGGTTTCTCC
>JBAWZG010000030.1:0-25544 GCA_037143155.1 Bacteroidia bacterium | reverse complement strand
ATTGCATCTGTACGATCGTAGATTGCAGTGGCAACGTCGCTTACTTCAGCCCTCGTTGGGCGCGGATTATCGATCATGGAATGCAGCATCTGAGTGGCAACAATTACTGGTTTTTTCTGCTGAACTGCTTTTCTAATCAGTCTGCGCTGAATGCCGGGAATTTTTTCAGCCGGAATTTCAATTCCAAGGTCTCCGCGTGCAACCATGATTCCGTATGCATGCTGGAGAATTTCATCAACATTGTTGACGCCATCCAGATTTTCGATTTTGGCAATAATTTTAATACGACTGTCAAATTTGTCCAGAATTTTCTGTACAGCTAAAACATCGTTTTTATTTCGGACAAAAGAATGGGCGATAAAGTCAATGTCGTTTTGAGTGGCAAATTCGATAAATTCGACGTCTTTTTCGCTTATCGAGGGAAGGTTTGGACTGACACCTGGAGTATTGATGCTTTTCTTGTTTTTGATTTGTCCACTGTTACCAACGCGGCAGACCAGATATTCATCGGTCTGTTCAATAACCTCAAGCGAAAGGTCGCCATCGTCAATCAGGATTTGATTTCCCACGGGAACTTCCTTATGGATATTCAGATAGCTAACATAGATGATTTCCTGATTTGACTGGCCGTCGCCGCCTTTTACTTTAATATGATCGCCTGCTTTAACTTCGATCGGTTCAATGATGTTTTTCGTCCTGATTTCAGGTCCTTTGGTGTCAACAAGGATTGCAATTGAATCAGAAACCTCACGGACATTATTAATCATTGCTATTGCATTCTCAGTAGAAATGTGAGCTGTGTTTAACCTGACCACGTTCATCCCTGCATCGAACAACTGACGGATAAATTCCACGTCACAACGCTTATCCGAGATAGTTGCTACTATTTTCGTGTACTTCATAGGTCGTATGCTTTAATGTAATTAAGAACAAAATTAGGTAAATATTTCATCTTTGACCCATCAATTGTTCATAGGGTATTTATTGGTGCTCAGGATTTAGAATGTTCAATAATTGATTCAATTCCAAGGCGATAAGAATCGAGGCCAAATCCCATGATACTTCCTAAACATACAGGACCAATAATCGATTCATGCCTGAAGCTTTCCCTTGTCAGGATATTGGAGATATGCACCTCAACAACTGGTGACTTTATGCCTGAAACCGCATCACGGATTGCGACAGAGGTGTGAGTATATCCTCCTGCATTAAGAATAATACCTTCGCAATTAAAACCATTTTCATGAATTTTGTTGATCAGTTCACCTTCAATGTTGGATTGAAAATACTCCATTTCGATTTCAGGATACCTATTCCGAAGCGTTTGAAAATAGTTTTCGAAGGAAGTATTTCCATAGATACTTTTTTCACGAACTCCGAGCAAATTTAAGTTTGGGCCATTTATTAACAAAATTTTCATGTTTTGATATATTATTATAAAAATATAGTAACTTAACCGTTCTTAAACTCGTAATGAAATTATGTAATCTTGGTGGATGGACATAATTTCTATTAACAATAGGTACGTTATAGAGTTTAGAAAATCAAAATTATTAATAATTGTTGTAGAATTTAAAAACTTAAAGTATTTAATTATGAAATGGGAAGATAGCAAAAAAGGATTTGAATCTTTCTTACGTCTTGAGAAAGGTTTGTCAGCAAACTCAATCGCTGCTTATATCAATGATATAAACAAGTTGATGACCTATTCAGACGTAGAACTTAAGAAATTACCCCCGGAAAAAGTGAAACTGGTTCATCTCAAGAAATTTGTTGAATGGATCAATGACAAAGGCGTTTCACCAAGAACACAGGCACGTACAATCTCCGGAATTAAATCTTTCTATAAGTATTTGCTTATTGAAGGAAAAGTCAACAGTGACCCAACAACCTTGTTGGAATCTCCAAAAATTGGTCGGAAACTCCCAGATGTTTTAACCATTGAAGAGATTGATCTGATGATTGATACCGTTGAATTGTCTAAGGCCGAAGGACAGCGCAATAAAGCGATGCTTGAAACCTTGTATAGTTGCGGTCTTCGCGTTTCTGAACTGGTGAATCTACGGATTTCAAATTTGTCGTTTGACCAGGGATACATTAAAGTTGAAGGTAAATCCAATAAGGAAAGATTGGTTCCGGTTAGTGAAAAGGCCGTTGAAGAAATCAATAAGTACATGGATGTTTACCGGAAGACTTTGAAAATTTCGAAGGACAGCGAAGATGTTTTATTTTTGAACCGAAGAGGAAAAAAACTAAGTCGTGTGATGATCTTCACCATTATTAAGAACCTGGCCATTAAAGCCGGTTTCGACAAGAAGATCAGTCCGCATACTTTCCGTCATTCGTTTGCAACTCATTTAATCAATGGTGGTGCTGATCTACGTGCTGTGCAGGAAATGCTTGGTCACGAATCAATTTTGACCACGGAAATTTATACTCATCTCGATAGGGATTATCTGAAATCTACTTTGCAGCAATTTCATCCGAGATCGTAATAGAAATTGTTCAATCGTATTCGAAAGAATGTTAGGAAGTTAATGATTTCTTAACATTCTTTTTTTTTGATATATACTCTGGTGTTCTGAATTTCAGGTGATTAAAGGTTCTGTCTTCTCTTGCTACTTTTGCTAATTTGAATTGATCTTAATTTAATATTTGGCAATCAACCGAGGTCTGAAAATAAACTATTTTTGGTGTCGAGAAAATTTTTATAATCTTGAACCCGTTAAAATATAAACACTTAGTATGAAGAACACAGATCTATTAAAGTATGGTATCGATACCAATGTTGAAGTAATACACAATCCATCTTACGAAGTCCTTTTTCAGGCTGAAGTTGATTCAGCAAATGAAGGTTTTGAAAAGGGAGTGTTAACAAATTCAGGTGCCGTATCCGTTGATACAGGTAAATTTACCGGCCGCTCACCTAAAGACAAATTTTTTGTAAAAGATGCAGTAACCGATGAGCATTTATGGTGGGATGGTTCTATCAACCGACCAACAAGTCCTGAAGTATTCGATCATTGCAAAGATCTTGTGACTAAACAACTTTCGACTGCAGCAAAATTATATGTAGTTGATACTTTCTGCGGAACCAATGAAGATACCCGAATGAAAGTTCGTTTCATCATGGAAGTTGCATGGCAGGCTCACTTTGTAACAAATATGTTTATTCGTCCTTCACACTTCGAACTGGCTAACTACGGTGAACCAGATTTTGTATGTTTAAACGGTTCGAAAACAACCAACCCAAATTGGAAAGAGCAAGGTTTGAATTCTGAAGTGTTTACCTTATTCAACTTGACTACAAAAATGCAGGTTATTGGCGGTACCTGGTACGGCGGAGAAATGAAGAAAGGTATTTTTGCTTTAATGAACTATTATTTGCCGTTGAAAGGAATGGCTTCTATGCATTGTTCTGCCAACGTTGGTAAAGATGGCGATGTTGCAATCTTCTTCGGCTTGTCAGGAACTGGTAAAACAACTCTTTCTGCTGACCCAAAACGTTATCTGATTGGTGACGATGAGCACGGCTGGGACGACAATGGTGTTTTCAACTACGAAGGCGGTTGTTACGCAAAAGTGATCGACCTGAGCAAAGAAAACGAACCAGACATCTGGAGAGCTATCCGTCGTGACGCATTATTGGAAAACGTAACTGTAAAAGAAGATGGAACTCCTGATTATTCAGCAGCAGCTTCTAAAACTGAAAACACACGTGTTTCTTACCCAATCTATTTCATCAACAAAATAGTTTCTCCTTCAAGAGCTGGTCACGCAAGTAAAATTATTTATTTGTCGGCTGATGCATTTGGTGTATTGCCTCCGGTTTCTATTCTGGACGAAAACTCTGCTCAGTATCACTTCCTTTCAGGATTTACCTCCAAACTGGCAGGTACCGAGCGTGGTATCACCGAACCGGTTCCTTCATTCTCACCAGCATTTGGCGAAGCATTCCTTACGCTTCATCCAACAATGTATGCCAAAACTTTGGTAGGTAAAATGAAAGAGCACAATGCAAAAGCATATTTGGTTAACACAGGTTGGAACGGAACTGGCAAACGTATGTCTTTGAAAGATACCCGTGCAATTATCGATGCAATTATCGATGGTTCAATCGAAAAAGCTGAAACAATACATATTCCAATCATGAATTTAACCGCTCCGGTTGCTTTGAATAATGTTTCTGAAGGTCTTCTTGATCCTCGCGATACGTATGCAAATGCAAACGATTGGGCTGAAAAAGCTACCAAATTGGCTGGTATGTACATCAAAAATTTTGTACAGTACTGCGATAATGACGCTGCAAAAGCTTTAATTCCTTCAGGACCACAATTAGACTAATTCTGAGTTTGGATAAATATATCAAAACCCTGAAGGTAACTTCGGGGTTTTTTTATGAAATTATTTCTGTCAAACAGGATTGAACATCCGGATATCTATACTTAAATCCGGAATTTATTAATCGTTCAGGTACTACAATCGGTGACTGAAGCAAAAGCGATGCGGCCTTGCCAAAAACGATTTTCAATGCAAACTCTGGAACCGGAAAGTAAGCTGGTCTGTGAAGTATATTGGAAAGTTCTTTGGTAAACCGCGTATTGGTAATTTGCTGCTGAGCAACCAGGTTGTATTTTCCTTCACTTTCAGAATTCTGTATTGCCCACAAAAAAGCCCGTGCAACATCGTCAATATGAACAAATGGGAAAGGCTGTTTCCCTGAACCGATCCGGCCTCCAAGTCCCAATTTAAATATTGGTAACAATTGCTTCATAGTTTTAGCTTCCTTGCCCAAAATTAAACCGATTCTGAAAATGACTTTCCGAACTGAAGGGCTCAATTCATCGGATGATTGTTCCCATTTTCTGACTACTTCGCCAACAAAATCATTCGAGAACTGTGTGCTTTTTTCAGTGTGAATCAAATCAGGAGTATAAATTCCAATGGCAGAGGCTGAAATAAATATCTTTGGTCTTTTCTCCGAAGGAAGTTGATTGATAACATGAACGATATTTCGTGTAGTTTCGGTTCTGCTCCTCAAAATCTCTTCTTTATTTGCTTTGGTCCACCGGCAAAGAATGGAGGATCCGGCCAGATGGATTACGGCATCTGTTCCTGAAAGCCTTTCGGTTAAGGAAGGAATATTGTATAAAGTAAGCCGGTCAATGCTTACTATTTCGTTCCCGGCAATTTTTAATTCCTGAATCAGTTTCCCGGCAATGTATCCGTTGGCTCCTGAAATGGCGATCTTCATGGCTATTTTTTAAGTTATGGAAGATAGACATTCAATTTGAAATTAAGTTTATCTTTTCATCAGAAAAACGCAAAACCCTTCATTTAAATGTAGTTTTACAAGACTTCAAATTGATCAGATTTAGGCGGAAGAAATATTCGTTGATTATTACCGCAACTCAGTCGATTTGGAATTGGGTAATTGAAAAATACTTTTATTGAATTTTATCAGTTAAGTTTGTTGTCAATCGAAGACACATTAAATCCAAAGGGAAATAAGGATGAAACGTAAATCCCCCATATCTTCAACAAAATCTAAATCTTCCACCCGCAAAAAAACTGGATCATCGAAAAGTCTAAAACGTAAAGTTTTCTTTTTTTTCCTGAAAGCTGGAGTTGCATTGGTTTTGCTTGCTTTTTTACTTTTCCTGATCGTATATGTTGGCTTTACCGGACCTGTACCATCATCTGAAGAATTGCAGAAAATTAAGAATCCGGTCTCAACCGAAGTTTATGCCAACGATGGTCGTTTGCTGGGGCGGTATTACATCGAGAACCGGAGCAATGTCAGTTTCGACGAAATTTCGCCCAATGTTATCAATGCTTTAGTCGCTACCGAGGATTCAAGGTTTTATAAACATCGCGGAATCGATGAAATAGCTTTGTTGCGGGTATTCTTTAAATCTGTTTTGCTTCAGGATCGAAGTGCGGGTGGTGGCAGTACTTTGAGCCAGCAGATTGCCAAGAATCTTTATCCACGAAAATCCTTTGGTCCATTGACGATGCCCGTAAATAAACTTAGGGAATCAATCATCGCTTACCGGCTTGAAAATCTATATAGCAAAGATGAAATATTGGCACTTTACCTCAATACAGTTCCCTTTGCCGAAAATACCTTTGGTATCGGTGTGGCTTCCGAGCGGTTTTTTAACAAACCTCCTTCAAAGCTGAAAGTACAGGAAGCGGCTACTCTTATCGGAATGCTGAAAGCCAACAACAGTTACAATCCGCGAAAAAATCCGGAGAAATCGCTGGAAAGGCGCAATGTAGTTATCGATCAAATGTTGAGATACAGCTATATTTCAGAATCTGAAGCCAAAATGTATAAGGCTGAACCATTGGATATCACATACAATCTGATAACCTACAACGAAGGTCCGGCACCATATCTGATTGAAAAAATTCGCCCATTTCTTCAAACCTGGTGCGACGACCATTTGAAAGAAGATCAGTCCATCTATAATTTATATACCGATGGGCTGAAAATCAGAACAACCATTGATTTTGACATGCAGTTGGCTGCTGAGAAAGCAGTTTCCGATCAGATGAAAAAACTTCAGGCAACTTTTGATGAGAGCTGGGGAAAAACCAAACCCTGGGGTACTGATCAAACCGTGGTTTACCGGGCGATGAAGCGGTCTGACAGATACCGTGAGCTAAAGAAAAGCGGCATTCCTGAAGATCAGATCAGGAAAATATTCAATACAACAACAGCCATTTCTTTGTTTTCGTGGGATGGAAAAAAACAAGTTGAAATGAGTCCATTGGATTCAATTCAGTACTATTTGAAAATTCTGAACACTGGCTTTATGGCGATGAATCCTTTCTCCGGAGAATTGAAAGCCTATATTGGTGGCGACGACTTCCGCTATTTTAAATATGATCATACAACTGCAAAACGCCAGGTTGGCTCTACATTCAAACCAATTGTCTACCTCGGTGCGCTGGAGGCAGGCATTTCTCCGGACACTTACTTTGCCAATGAGAGAAAGGTCTATGCAGAATTCGATAACTGGTCTCCCGAAAACTCTCACGACGATTATACCGGTTTTTATTCGATGGAAGGAGCATTAGCCAAATCGATCAATACCATTGCAGTTGACGTTTTGATGCGTGCCGGAATTTCGAATGTGGTTGATCTGGCCAAACGAATGGGAATCGATTCGGATTTGCCTGCATATCCTTCACTGGCGCTGGGAACAGCATCTGTATCTTTGCAGGAAATGGTTTGTGCTTATTCTGAATTGGTCAACGGCGGATTAAAAATTATTCCATATTACCTGAAAGCAGTTGAATCCAATACCGGACAGGTGCTTGAGGAGTTTAAAAATGTACAATCCGGCGAGCAGGTGGCACAGTCTGAAAATTGCCGGATCATCACTCAAATGCTGAAATCAGTCGTGAATGAAGGAACTGGAAGTTCTATCCGGACCGAATGGGGAATTGATTCTGAATTTGCCGGAAAAACAGGAACGACTCAGGATCAGGCTGACGGCTGGTTTATTGGAATGACTCCAACATTGGTTGCCGGTGCATGGGTTGGCGGAGAGGATCCGTCCATTCATTTCCGTACACTTGGTGAGGGTGCAGGTGGACATACTGCTTTGCCGATTGTCGGCCAGTTTTACAGCCAGATTTTGCACCAAAACAAATTCCAGAATATGAAGTCAGCAACGTTTGAATCTCCGGCAGAAGAAAATCTGGCACTTTTGTCAATTCCTCCATATCGCGAGATTCTTGAAGTTGGTGCAAGAGGAATTCTTCATAATCTCTTCGGAAAGAAAGATATTCAGCAAAAATCTTATCTGAAAATGCAGGAAAAATCAACCACTGAACCGGCAAAAGAAGAACCAGAACCTGAAGTAAAGTCTGAGAAAAAACCTTTCTGGCAAAGTATGAAAGACATATTTAAAAAGAAAAGCAAATAACGAACATCCAAAAGATGAACAAGGGGCTGAAAAGAAAATTATCTGAAATTTCAGAAAAAAATCTGATTTATCTGCTGAGTATTTTGGTCGGTTTACTTAGCGGAACAGCGGCATTTTTGCTGAAGAATTTTATTCATTATGTCAGTCATTTTCTGACCCGCCATTTCAAGGCTTCAGCAGAAAGCTATTTTTATCTGGCATATCCCATGATCGGAATCCTGATTAGCG
This sequence comes from Bacteroidia bacterium, assembly GCA_037143155.1. Taxonomy (GTDB): domain Bacteria; phylum Bacteroidota; class Bacteroidia; order Bacteroidales; family Prolixibacteraceae; genus Aquipluma. The sequence continues at coordinate 17,376 of JBAWZG010000030.1, read as the reverse complement.
TCTTGATTGTGAAATACCTGATCAGGGATGACATCAGTCACGGAGTCTCCAAGATTTTGTCTGCACTTTCGAAAAAAGGCAGTCATATCAAGGAACACAACATGTTTTCGTCGATGATTACCAGCGGATTTACCATTGGATTTGGCGGGTCAGTCGGGGCTGAATCACCCATTGTTTACACAGGTGCTTCGATAGGTTCATACATTTCAACGGTATTTAAACTGAACTCAAATCAGGTTCGATTACTGATTGGTTGTGGCGCTACAGGAGCAATTGCAGGAATTTTTAAAGCTCCGATCGCCGGAGTCATGTTTACCCTCGAAGTTTTGATGCTTGATTTGACGATGGCTTCTCTGATTCCACTATTGATTTCAGGAATTACAGCAGCAACGCTGGCCTATTTCTTTATGGGCGATACAGTTTTGTTTCATTTTGCGATCTCCAACCAATTTAATTACGGCAATCTTCCCTATTACGTTTTACTTGGTATCCTGAGCGGATTCATATCACTCTATTTTACTCGGACCGGGATGGTTATTGAAAGCCACTTCAAACGGATCAGTAATATTTATGTCAAACTTCTCTTTGGAGGTATTTCTCTTGGACTGATGGTTTTTATTTTTCCATCATTGTGGGGCGAAGGGTATGAGTCGATAAATAAAATCTTCATCGGTGAAGGATCAAATATGCTGAATAATTCAGTTTTTTTTGACTTGAAAAATGATCCCTATTTTCTGCTCATCATTTTGGTTGTGATTCTTTTCCTGAAGGTCGTAGCTATGGCGATCACCACTTCGAGTGGTGGAGTTGGCGGAATATTTGCACCAACTTTATTCATGGGAGCTGTCGGAGGCTATATCCTATCGCTTTCGCTGAATACATTTTTCGGATTGAATCTGCCGCATGCAAATTTTGCCCTGGCCGGAATGGGAGCTTTGATGGCTGGTGTGATGCACGCACCTTTACTCGGTATTTTCTTAATTGCTGAAATAACTGGTGGATATCAGATGCTTGTGCCATTAATTATTTCTGCAACAGTGGCTTATGTTACGATTATTCGATTTGAACCACATTCGATTTACACCAAACGTCTGGCTGAATCGGGCGATCTGGTTACTCACCATAAGGACAAGGCTGTCATGCACTTCATGAATACGAAAGAATTGATTGAAACTGATTTTGAAGTTTTATCGCCTGACCTGAACCTGGGTCAAATGATCTATTATATAGCGAGGTCGAAACGGGATTTGTTTCCGGTCGTCGACGAGCAAGGCATGATGGTGGGGATGATTAAAATGAATGATATCAGGAACCTGATGTTTGAACAGAATTTGTACGAAAAAATTAGTGTTCGCGAACTAATGTATATGCCTGAATTTTTCATTTCACCCAATGACCCGATGGATCTGATCGTTGAAAAATTTAAGACTTGCAAGCGGTATAACCTGGCGGTACTTGACGACGGCAAATACATTGGCTTTATTTCCCGGGCACGCGTATTCTCCGTTTACCGTGACACCATGGCAGATCTTTCATACGAATAGTTCATGGCTTTTTTATAGAGATACACGGCTGTGCGTCTCTATCTACACAAAAGAATTAATCAATTTGTCAGCCGAATATACGAAAGGTAAACTCCTGAAAAGAGTAGTGTGAAAATAGCATTTGTTGTTGAAAATGAATAGGAACCAAGCCAGATTACAGGCAGAAACAATATCATAGTCTGAGCTGTCAGATAAAAATAAATACCGGATCGCTGCATTCGGTAAAGTTTGATCGCACCTGCAAGTGATATGCTGAAAGCTGCCATGAGCATGGCAAAATACACCGGACTTAGTTTTTCAGTGGAAGTCATATTGGTAACAGCCCGTATTTGTTCTGTAACCTCCTTGAAAAAGAAAGTAGCAACGAACATGCTTATAAAGCCGATACTGCTACCAATGATGCTGAAAATACATGCAGCCTCATAGAAAATTGGTTTCTTAGTCATCATACCGAATATTAATTGTTCAAAAATACCTCATTTTTTGAATAACTTCATTTTAAAGGCAGACTGATTTTACACTACCTTTACCAGCTCAATTTTAACCAATATTTTACCGTAATGGAAAGAGATAATAAAGTATTTGAGATCATTGAAATGGAACGGCATCGCCAGATTAGCGGAATTGAGCTGATTGCTTCCGAAAATTTTGTGAGCGACCAGGTTCTGGAAGCTATGGGATCGGTAATGACTAACAAGTATGCAGAAGGATATCCCGGAAATCGTTATTATGGCGGTTGTCAGTTTGTTGATATGACCGAACAACTGGCCATCGACCGCATCAAGGAAGTATTTGGAGCCGTTTATGCCAATGTTCAGCCACATTCAGGAGCACAGGCCAATGCAGCCGTTTTGGCCGTTATTCTAAAACCAGGAGATACATTCCTTGGATTGGATCTGGCTCATGGAGGGCATCTTTCACACGGTTCACCGGTAAATTCTTCCGGAGTATTGTATCAACCGATTGCCTATCATGTGAAAGAAGATACGGGATTGGTTGATTACGACGAAATGGAAACACTTGCACTCGAACATAAACCAAAACTGATTATTGGTGGAGCCTCAGCTTATTCGCGCGAATGGGATTATTTACGAATGCGCGCCATTGCTGACCAAATTGGCGCTATGCTCATGATTGATATGGCTCACCCTGCCGGCTTGATTGCTGCTGGTTTATTAGACAATCCAGTAAAATATGCACACGTTGTAACTTCAACCACACATAAAACCCTTCGTGGTCCGCGTGGTGGAATTATTTTGATGGGCGAAGACTTCGAAAATCCGTTTGGATTCAAAACTCCCAAAGGAATAACCAAGATGATGTCGCAGGTGTTCGATTTTTCAGTATTTCCTGGTCAACAAGGCGGACCTTTGGAACATGTGATTGCTTCGAAAGCTGTTGCATTTGCAGAAGCGCTTGATCCATCGTACAAAGTTTATCAGGCTCAGGTGAAAAAGAATGCTTCGGTCATGGCCGATGCCTTTATGGCCAAAGGTTATAAAGTGATTTCAGGAGGAACTGACAATCATTCCATGTTGATTGATCTGCGTACCAAGTTTCCTGAAATTTCTGGAAAACAGGCTGAAAATGCATTGGTTCGCGCCGACATTACAATCAATAAAAATATGGTTCCGTTCGACAGCCGTTCACCATTTACCACTTCAGGTCTTCGTGTTGGCACTCCTGCCATTACAACCAGAGGAGTCAAAGAAGATTTTATGCCCGTAATTGTTGATCTGATTGACGAAGTAATCAGTAATCTTGACAATGAGGAAGTTATTCTGTCGGTTCGCCAACGGGTGAATGCGATGATGAAAGATCTTCCGTTGTTTGCATGGTAGAAACTTATCAGAAATCAGTTTCCGGAAGCAATATTCGGAGAAATAAGTACAAAAAAATGGCCAGTTATTCGCTGGCCATTTTATTTATCTTCTATTTAAATTTTTTTGAATCAGTTCTCTTGCCCGGCTTTTATAAATGCCATTGTTTGAATTGCTGAAGTTTAAGCTATAAAAGCGTAAAAGCAAAATTACAGATGCAATCAGGAGTAAAATTCCAAGATATCGAACAGGACTTGTAATTCCCAAAAGAATGAATAGTCCGCAGATTAAAAGACAAGATCCCCAAATAAGTGAATTGTATCTCAAGTTTTGCTTTTCCAATGTTTTCCCCCCTTCCGGTTAATATTTGTTTTTCATACGAACACAAATAGTGGTTTGTTCCATTTCTGAAAAGAGAGTTATGAGTAATATATTGGAGATCTAACTCATAACTTATAATTCATAACTTCCTAAAGCGGTATATTGCCATGCTTACGAGGCAGGTTCGATTTTCGTTTGTTGTGGGTCATATTCAATGCCTGGATAATTTTATAACGTGTATCCTGAGGGAGAATGATTTCATCAATGTATCCCAATGCGGCTGCACGGTATGGATTGGCAAATTTCTCGCGGTAATCCTCAACAGCAGCAGCTTTTTCTTCATCAGAAAGCTTACCGCGATATAAAATATTGATGGCACCATCGGGACCCATTACTGCAATTTCTGCAGTCGGATAAGCAAGGTTAACGTCTGCACCAATGTGTTTGCTCGCCATAACATCATAAGCACCACCGTAGGCTTTCCGGGTAATCAGCGTGATTTTTGGAACGGTTGCCTCGGCAAATGCATACAATAATTTCGCGCCGTGCTTGATGATACCACCAAATTCCTGACCGGTGCCAGGTAAAAATCCGGGAACATCGACCAAGGTTACCAACGGAATGTTGAAAGCATCGCAAAAGCGTACAAAACGGGCTGCCTTCACCGACGAATTAATATCGAGAACGCCTGCAAGGTAGGCTGGCTGGTTGGCAACAATTCCAATTGGTTTGCCTCCCATCCGGGCAAATCCAATTACAATGTTCGGTGCATAATGTGGCTGAACTTCCAGAAAATGTTCCTCGTCAATGATTTTATTGATGATATCCTTGATGTCGTATGGTTTATTCGGATCAACCGGAACGACATGATTCAATGAAATATCTGCCCGGTCTTCAGGATCGGTACAAATTTTAACCGGTGGTTCTTCCATGTTGTTCGATGGAATGAAACTGATCAGTTCACGCACCATCATGAGCGTTGTTTCTTCATCGCTGCCTGTAAAATGGGCAACTCCGCTCTTTGACGCATGGGTAATGGCTCCGCCAAGTTCTTCTTTTGTAACATCTTCGTGAGTTACAGTTTTTATTACTTCCGGACCAGTTACAAACATATGGCTGGTTTTTTCAACCATAAAAATAAAATCGGTGAGTGCCGGTGAATATACCGCACCACCAGCACATGGTCCGAGAATGGCGCTAATCTGTGGAATGACACCTGACGAAAGTACATTGTTGTAGAAAATATCGGCATAACCCGCCAGACTTTCAACACCTTCCTGAATACGTGCACCACCTGAGTCGTTTAGTCCGATGAGCGGTGCTCCCATTTTTACAGCCAGATCCTGAATTTTAAGAATTTTATCCGCATTTGAGCGACTCAGTGTGCCACCAAATACTGTAAAATCCTGTGCGAAAACATAAACCAGCCGTCCGTTAATTTTTCCATATCCTGAAACCAGGCCGTCGCCCGGAATTTTTTGTTTGTCAATGCCAAAGTCGGTTGCCCGGTGAGTCACCAATTTGTCGATTTCATTGAAAGTTCCAGGATCCAGAAGGATAGCAATTCTTTCGCGTGCGGTCTTCTTTCCTGAACTGTGTTGTTTATCAACCCGTTCAATTCCACCACCAGCTTCAGCCTGTTGGTTTATAATTTCAAACTGATCAAATTTAGCTTGTAAATCCATTCTGTATGTTTTATTCGATTTCTATTAAAACCTGATTTGCATCCACCGTACTGCCTTCAATGACATTAATTTTGGTTATCTTTCCATCGATGGGCGACTTGTATTCGCTTTCCATTTTCATGGCCGATATGGTTATTAAGGTGTCACCTTTAATCACTTCATCACCAACGGCTACAGTGATTTTTACCACCTTGCCTGGCATAGGCGAAATGATTGAATTTTCGGAGGCCATTTGTGTTGCCGACGACCGGTTCCTGCGGTATCTCGATTCAGCATCTATCACTTCAATATTGTAAGAATCATAAAGTGTATATGCAGTATAATGCTTAGGTTTCGATTGCTGAACCAGTTCAATGTTGTATGAATGGCCATTTTCAAGAATCGAAAATATGCCTTCATCGTTGTGCATCAAATCAACCTGATAAATTTTATCATCGACCCTGATTTCCAGAAGATTCTCGAATTGTTTGATAATCTCAACGGTAGCAATCCTTTTTTCCAGTTTAATTTCTATTGACATACTTTGTGGGATTATAAACGTTCAAAATTCTTTTGATAGGTATATTTCTTCCAGCGGTTTTGAGCAGGATACATCCCTTTGGAGGTATGAGCAATGTTTAGCTGATCGAGATGTTCAATGTATGCTGCGATGATAATCATATCTTCACTTTCGTGTGTGCGTTTTGATTCAGCAAGCAGTTCGTTTTTGTTTTTCTCAATAAAATTGGTGTCATAATTTCCACTCCGGAAATCTTCGGTATCCATGATCCGTTCCAGAAATTTTATTGAAGTCTTTACTCCTGTAATTTTATATTCGTATAAGGCCCGTTTCATGCGGTTGATTGCCTCGGTCCGGTTCTCAGCCCAAACAATCAGTTTCGAAATCATCGAATCATAGTAAATCGGAATTTCATATCCTTCATAGACATAACCGTCTGTGCGAACTCCAAGACCCAAAGGCTGGGTGATGTTGTGGATTTTCCCGGGACTTGGCATGAAATTGTTGTCAGTATCTTCGGCATAGATACGACATTCGATCGCATGGCCGGTTTGTCTCAGATCATTCTGTTTCATTTTAAGCAGATGACCTTCGGCAATTAAAATCTGTTGTTTCACCAAATCGATTCCGGTTATGCGTTCGGTAATCGGATGTTCAACCTGAAGCCGGGTATTCATTTCCAGAAAATAGAAATTCAAATCGTTGTCGACCAGAAATTCAATGGTACCGGCCCCTTCATAATTCACCGCACGGGCTGCATCAACCGCGTATTTTCCCATTTTTTCACGCAATTCAGGAGTCATAAGTGGCGAAGGAGTTTCTTCAATTAATTTCTGATGACGGCGCTGAACGGAACATTCGCGTTCGAATAAATGTATGGTATTGCCATGCTGATCGCCCAATACCTGAAATTCGATATGATGCGGAGATGAAATGTATTTTTCAATGTAAACAGAATCGTTTCCAAACGACGATTTCGCTTCTGATCTGGCCGATCGGACCAGCGAAACAATGTCTTTTTCCTCCGTAATCAGGCGCATTCCTTTTCCGCCGCCACCTGCTGAAGCTTTTACCATCACCGGAAGACCGATTTGCCGGATGGTATCCAGTGCATCTTTTTCAGTTTTTACACTTTCGGTAGTTCCGGGAACAACAGGCACACCAGCAGCAATCATGGTTAACCGGGCCTGAATTTTATCGCCCATCTGGTTAATAACTTCAGGAGATGGTCCAATGAATTTTATTCCATTCTCTGCACATTTTCTGGAAAAATTAGCATTTTCAGATAAGAATCCGTATCCGGGATGTATCGCATCAGCTTTCGATTTTTTTGCCACTTCAATGATTTTATCTGCATTCAGATAGCTTTCGGAAGAGGCGGAAGGACCAATGTGGTATGCCTCATCAGCATATCTCACGTGCATTGAAGTCCGGTCGGCATCCGAAAACACTGCAACAGTAGATATGCCCATTTCACGGCATGTCCGCATGATTCGGATGGCTATTTCACCTCGGTTGGCAACAAGAATCTTTGTGATTTTCAGCATGTCATTTTTGTTAATTCATTCAAGAAAATGGTGTTGTAAATTCAATTTACGTGCATTGTTTTAAAACTCTTCCCGATAAATTGAGGTGAGCTTCCTACTTTCGGATTGTAAGAATTATACATTTCCTACTCATTTTAAACCGCGAAAAATAGGAATTGTTTGCGAGATTGTATCAAATGTTGATAAAAAAGATGCAATTAACATATGAGCTACTCCCCATTTTGTTCTATATTTGCCCGACTAAAATAACCTTATGCCCCTACGCTTTTCAGTTTTGTTGCTAATTATCATAGCAGGAATAACTCCTGTATATGCGCAAAACTTCGAAAAATATAGTCTCTCTACTGATTCAACGGTAAACCGTCTTGCTGGAAATAACCGGAATTATTATTCTTCCCGAACAGATAAACGACCGAAAATTGATGGAAAGCTTGACGATGCCTGTTGGGAAACGGGAATTTGGGCAGGTAGTTTTATTCAACAGGTTCCTTCTCAGGGGAAAAAACCTTCGCAGGATACCGAGATTAAAATTTTATATGACGACAATAATTTATATGTTGCATTTAAATGCTACGATAAAGGCCCTGGGAAGATCAGACCTATTTTAAGCCGGAGAGATAATAGTATAGGCGATATTGTCGGCATTGCGTTGGATTCATATCATGACAAACAGACCGCTTACGAATTTAATGTGGCAGCTTCAGGGCAAAAAGTGGATATGGTTCATTTGGGTCCGAATAATCTGGACTACAATTGGGATGCTGTTTGGGCTGGAGAAGCACAGGTTTCCGATTCGATTTGGACAGCTGAAATGCAGATTCCATTTAGTCAGATCAGGTTTGCACCGGGAAAAGATCAGGTTTGGGGAATGCACGCCTGGCGGTGGATAGACCGTCTGAATGAAGAAAGTCAGTGGAAACTCATACCAATTGATGCACCGGCAATGGTTTATTTATTTGGAGAACTGAAAGGTATCGAAGGCATCAAACCCAAAACAAACTATGAGTTTTTACCTTACCTGAGTACCCGGTTCAGCCCGAATACTGACCAGGAAAATAAAATGAAATACGGTGTCGGTCTGGATGGTAAAATTGGCCTGAATTCAGGATTTACTGTAAATTATGCAATCAATCCTGATTTTGGACAGGTGGAAGCGGACCCGGCAGTTTTGAATTTGACCTCCTACGAAGTTTTTAACGAAGAAAAGCGTCCCTTTTTCCTTGAAGGAAACACGATTTTGGATTACAGCATCGGAAACGATATGTTGTTTTACAGCCGTAGAATTGGCCACGAACCCAGTTATTATCCCGATCTTGGTGAGAACCAGACTATTTCGATGGCAGACAATGTTCCAATTATGAGCGCACTTAAGTTGACCGGAAAAACGGAGAAAGGATTGTCTGTCGGTGTAGTACAAAGTATCACTGCAAAAGAAAATGCCACTTTATATAATGGAGATTCCAAGTCGAAGATTGCCGTTGAACCATTTTCAAATTATCTGGTAGGTCGAATAAAGCAGGATTTCAATGAAGGTAATACGGTTTTGGGAGGAATGATCACCTCGACTTACAGGAATATCGACGATAAACAACTGTCTTTTTTGCCAAAAACTGCCTTGACAGGAGGGTTGGACTTTCAGCATAACTGGAAGAAACGCAAATATTTTGTTGATGTCAAAGGGTTTTTCAGTGATATAGAAGGCGATAAGCAGGCGATTTCAAATTTGCAGCTCTCATCGGTACACAATTATCAGCGTCCGGATGCCGATTACCTGAATTATGATTCCACCAGAACAAGTCTTTCGGGTTGGGGCGGATTTTTACAGGGAGGAAAACGCAGTGGAAAATTCAGGGCCGTTGGTACTTTAAACTGGCGTTCGCCGGGTGTTGATTTCAATGATCTTGGTTACATTTATCAGGCCGACCTTATTCAGCAAATCGTTAAACTGACCTACAAAGTTAGCCAGCCAAAAGGAATTTTGAGAAGCTATTCTACTGAATTTACCCAGGAGCACGACTGGAGCTATGGTGCAGAAAATACACTCGACCGTTTAAACCTTCATCAATATGTACAGTTTAATAACCTGGCATTGATTCATCTTAACCTGAGAAGGAACTTTAATATTTATGATACCCGTGAACTGCGGGGGGGGTCGAAACTATACAAAGATGTAAATAATGACCTGGATTTATTTTTCCAAACCAATTCAGTAAAGGATTTTTGGGCAGGATTTGGTCCGCGCTTCACTCGTTCTCCAGACAAGATTTCAAAAGCAAACTACATTACAACTTATTTAAAATGGCAGGTTAGCGACAGGTTCAGCATTATTTCGAACACAGTTATGAGTCGTATCATCGACAACAATAAATATGTCACCAAGGCAACTGACTTTTCAGATAAACTGAATTATCTGGTTGGAACCATCAACCGGTATACCATTTCATCAACGCTGCGTTTCGAATACTTTATTTCGCCCGAAATTTCACTTCAATATTATGGAAATCCTTATGCATCAACAGGTACATACAGTAATTTCAGGGAGGTAGCTGATGCATCCAATCAGTCTTTGAACCAAAGGTATTCCGCTTTGGAAAGTGCTTTGATTCCGGGTAATTCATATAAACTTTTTAAGGACGGACAAAAATCATATATCATCAGAAATCCGGATTTTAACTTTCAGGAATTCCGATCAAATTTAGTCGGCCGCTGGGAATTCAAACCCGGATCTGCACTTTACCTGGTTTGGACCAATACGCGGTCAGCCTATTCCGATCAATTGAATCAATCTATTTGGAAAAGTTTTGGCAGCATCTGGAATGTAAACTCACAAAATGTATTTATGATCAAATTCAGTTACTGGTTCTCATTGTAAATATGAGTTGCCTTCGACTGCTTCGCACTCAGGCGGCGTAGCTTCTGTTTTCTATATTCGGACTTCGAACTACCGACTTTTTCTTACTTTTGCCTTTTAACTTTTGAATTCAATCTGTGACTTTCTCTGAATATTTACCAGTTTACCGAAAAAACCTGACACTGGCTGTTCCGGTTATTTTTTCTCAGATCGGTCAGGTTACGGTAAATGTAGTCGACAATGTCATGGTTGGCCATCTGGGAACAACTGAACTGGCAGCCGCATCATTTGCTTCAAGTGTTTTCTATGTGGGATTGCTTTTCGGTTTAGGAATAACAATGGGAATAACCCCACTGGTCGGTCAATCATTAAATACAAAAAACACCTCGAGTCTTGGGAGCTGGCTCAAAAATGGAGTGTTTATTAATATCATAGCTTCAGTTTTTCTTTGTGTTGCGATGACATTAGTTGTCTTGTTTATGTACCGGATGGGTCAAAGTGAAGAAGTGGTCCGGAAAGCTATCCCGTTTTACCTGATTCATGTCGCTTCACTCATTCCACTGATGTTGTTTTTTTCGTTCAAACAGTTCTTCGAAGGAATCGGAAATACCAAACTCGCCATGGTTATCACCATCATTATCAACCTGGTAAATATTGCGCTCAATTATATTCTGATTTACGGCAAACTTGGTTTTCCCGCATTGGGTCTGAACGGCTCCGGGTATGCATCGCTAATTTCGCGTTTAATCATGCCTGTAATTTTCGTTTTAATGATTCTAAGAAATCCGGAATTCAAATCCTACTTTTTGAATGCTTTACATTCAAGTTTGGATAAGCTGAAGATAAAAAGGATTCTTTCATTTGGTTTGTCGATTGGATCTCAGATGATCATTGAAATCCTGGCATTTACTTTAGGTGCGATTATGCTCGGATGGATTTCCAAAGAATCACTTGCCGGTCATCAGATTGCGATGAGCATGGCTTCTATGACCTATATGATTTCATTTGGTCTGGCTTCAGGAACGACTATTCGCGTCAGTCATGCTTTTGGTGACCGTGACCGGAATGAACTGAAACATGCCATATTTGCCTCTCTGCATATGGTCATTGCTTTTATGTTGCTGATGGGTTTGCTTTTTGTTCTGCTGCGAAATTTATTGCCTTTATTATTTACTTCCGATCCCGCAGTAATTGATGTTGCAGCGGGATTATTGGTGGTTGGCGCGCTTTTTCAGGTTTTCGACGGAGTCCAGGTTGTTTTGCTTGGAGCCTTGCGAGGCATGGCTGATGTCCGGATTCCTATGTTTATTGCTTTTTTCTCCTACATTTTAGTCAGCCTTCCGGTGAGTTACCTGATGGCTTTTGTGTTTCATCTGGGCGCACCCGGAGTGTGGATCGGTTTTGTTTTTGGATTGTCAACAGCGGCAATCTTGTTTGCTTTCAGGTTAAAACATCAGGTTCGGAAATTTGGGCGTTAAAAAGCCGAACTCCATTTGTTATGGAATCCGGCTTCGAAATGGAATCAGATAAGATTATTTTTTGATTGCAATTAATGTTTTTGGACCTTCAGGAGTATCAGCTTTGCCTGTCATTTTGTTCTTGTCGCGCAGTAATTCAATACTTACGGTACTTCCCTGAACTGATGTTGAAAATGTCAGCTTGTTTTTCACTATTTTCAGATCGCTTACTGCCAGTTCTCCGGCATCAAGTTTAATCACACAAACGGTTTGTCCTTTAACTTCTGAGAAAATGAGACTTCCTTTGTCGTAGCCATAAGGTGCATCAGTAACCTGATAAGTCCATTCGCCCAGAATCTTTTTGTTTTTATTCTTTGCCTGAACTTGCGAAAAAGAGAAAATAGAAATAGCCAATACGAATAAGATGGTCCTAAGTTGATTTTTCATAGCTTGAAATTTATGGTTTTGTCCCTAAAAGTATGAAAAAGAATTGAATTTTAAACTTCTGCAAAAACAGCTAACTTCGGTCCTCAATTTTACAATTTGGATATGGATCAAATACACATCAGGCTGATTTCACAACTTCTTGGAATTCAGGAAACACAGGTGAACAATACCGTGTTGTTACTGAATGAAGGTGCCACTATTCCGTTTATCTCGAGGTATCGAAAGGAGCGGACAGGCAGTCTCGACGAGGTTCAGGTTGAAGCCATTAAAGATGAAAAAGAAAAGCTGGAAGAATTGCTGAAGCGTAGGGAAACCATTTTGAAAACCATTCAGGAGCAGAATTTGCTTACTCCTGAACTGAAAAAGCGAATCGAAGATTGTTTTGATCCCACCGAACTTGAAGATATCTATCTTCCGTTTAAACCGAAACGCCGCACCCGGGCAATGATTGCACGGGAAAAAGGACTGGAACCCTTGGCTCAACTGATCATTCAACAAAACGATCGCGAAATTGAATCACGGGCACAATCTTTTGTGAATGATATGGTCAACTCGGTTGATGAAGCTTTGTCCGGTGCCAGAGATATTATTGCCGAGTGGATCAATGAAAATGAGAAAGCCCGAGCCATTGTCCGCCGGGCATTCGATTCTGCAGCATTTATTACCTCTAAAGTTATCAAAGGCAAAGAGGAAGAAGGTGCCAAATTTCACGATTATTTTGATTGGAACGAGCCGCTGAAAAAGTGTCCGTCGCATCGTCTGATGGCCATGCGCCGGGGCGAAAACGAAGGATTTCTGCGGGTTTCGGTGACTCCGGAAAGTCAGGAGCCCGTCATGCGAATGAAACGTTTTTTTATCCAGAGCAACAACAGTTGCGCCGATCAATTGGAAATGGCTGTTGAAGATTCGTATAAAAGGCTGCTTGAACCGTCGATTGAAACCGAATTTGCCAATTCTTCAAAGGAAAAAGCCGATGAAGAAGCCATCCGCGTTTTTGCCGATAATTTGCGTCAGCTTCTGCTTGCCGCGCCGCTCGGACAATTCCGTGTTTTGGCAATCGATCCGGGTTATCGCAGCGGATGTAAAGTCGTTTGCCTGGATGCACAGGGGAACCTGCTGCATAACGAAACCATTTATCCGCATAAACCTCAGGAAGAAACCAAGCAGGCTGCGCGAAAGATCGGTTCGTTGGTAAGTTCATACCAAATAGAGGCAATCGCCATCGGAAACGGAACTGCAAGTCGCGAAACCGAAGCATTCATCAAGAAACTGCATTACGACAGGGAACTGAAGGTTTATGTGGTTTCGGAAGATGGTGCATCGATTTATTCGGCATCCAAAATTGCCCGGGATGAATTTCCGCAATACGATGTGACTGTCAGAGGCGCAGTCTCCATTGGCCGCCGGTTGATGGATCCCCTGGCCGAACTGGTAAAAATTGATCCGAAATCCATCGGGGTGGGTCAGTATCAGCATGATGTGGATCAGAAAAAGCTAAAAAACAGTCTCGATAAAATAGTCGAATCAAGCGTCAACCTGGTAGGAGTCAATGTGAACACCGCTTCACAACATTTGCTGACTTATATTTCAGGACTTGGCCCACTTCTGGCACAAAATATTGTTGACTTCCGGAAAGAAAACGGCCCGTTTACTTCCCGGAATGAACTTCAGAAAGTTGCACGGATGGGAGCAAAAGCGTATGAGCAATCTGCTGGTTTTTTGCGAATTAATCAAGCAGAGAATCCTTTGGATAATTCAGCCGTTCATCCGGAATCGTACTTTGTGGTTGAAAAGATTTCGAAAGATTTGAAATGCAGCATTCAGGAGTTGATTTCAAACGAAGAGCTTCAGAAACAGGTCATATGGACGAACTATGTGACCGATCAAATCGGGCTTCCGACTCTGGAAGATATCCGGAAAGAACTGGCCAAACCGGGTCGCGATCCGCGATCTGCAATTAAAGTATTTGAGTTTGCTCCCAATATTTTCAAGGTGGAAGATTTAGAAGTTGGTATGGTTTTGCCTGGTATTGTGACCAATATCACCAAGTTCGGAGCATTTGTGGATGTTGGTGTCAAACAGGATGGACTGGTGCACGTTTCTCAAATGGCCGACCGTTTTATCAGTGATCCATCCGAAATCGTCAAGTTGCACGAGCATGTGCATGTCAAAGTTATTGAACTCGATTTACAACGAAAACGAATTCAATTAAGTTTGAAACAAGTGACTCAGCAATAAAAATAAGTAAAAAGAAAACTGACGGATTCCGCGTATTTCAGCTCAGAATTTGGCCGGCTGGTGTCACATCAATTTTCTATTGTCAAGTCCCGGTCACCCCGAATTCATTTCGGGGTCTCTATTTAAGGATGCTGAAACCGAGCCTGCCGGTTGGCAGGAAGTTTACCACGACGCTGTATCAAGAATTCGCTGATAGCTCAAAAGAAAGGTTTTTCTTCCGGAATAATGATCCACATGATGATGTATGCGATTAGTCCTGGAAAACCAATACTGGCAATCGACAAAACGACGTACAGAATCCGGATGATAGTCGGGTCGATGTTTAAATAGTCTGCAATTCCGGCTAAAACGCCGGCAACCATTTTGTCTTTCGATCTGGTAAGTCTTTTTGTTGTTGTCATGATTAGTTATCCTCCCCGTCTTCAAAATAATTATCCTGATTATCTAATTCAGCTTCAAGAAATGCTTCAGCTTCTTCAAGCAGTTGAGCGATAAGATCTTTGTCTTTCGGTTTCTCGTCGATCCAGTAAATGGTCTGGTTCACTGAAAAATCTTCAATATCACTTCCTACAATAAAGCGGGGAGTTTCATTGTGTACAACATAAAGCATGTCAGGCATTTCCTGAGAATTGTCGGCAAGCAAAAATTTTGGTAACATAGTTTTCTGTTTTTGAATTGTTTAAACAAATTTAGTTAAAAATGGGAAATTTATGCATGGTTACAGTTCAAATTTTAGCCATTAACAATTCAATAACTATTTAGTAGGAATTAAAAAACAATGACCGATCATTAAACTTGGAATTTGGAATTTGGAACTTGAATTTCCTTCGTACTTTTGCAAACACAATAAAATGGTATGACGCTGGTATATCCTGAAAATTTTGAATCGAAAATAGGATTTGATAAAATCCGTGAATTGCTGAAAGGTCGCTGTCTGAGCAATTTGGGGCAGGAATTGGTTGACGGAATTTGTTTTTCAGGCGACTTCAAACAATTAACCGAAGATCTTTCGCTGGTCAGCGAATTCGTGGTGATTATTCAGGAAATGGAAAATTTTCCGACCAGCTATTATTTTGATCTTCGGGAAGCACTGGCTAAAATCCGGATTGAAGGCCGTTTTCTCGAGGTGGATGAATTATTTGATCTGAAACGTTCGCTCGAAACGATTTCAGGAATTGTGCGGTTTCTGAAACAAACCAAGGAGGATCAGTTCCCATGCTTAAAGCGATTGCTGAATGCCGTTCAGGTTTATCCGTATGTTATTAGTCGCATCGATTCGATTCTGAATAAATACGGCAAAGTCAAAGACAATGCCTCACCGGAACTGGCAAGGATACGAAAAGACCTGCAGGGCAAACAATCAGGAGTATCCAAACGACTTCAGGCAATTCTGAAAAAAGCCCAGGTCGATGGGTTGGTTGAGGAAGATGCCTCGGTGGCCATGCGTGATGGCCGGGCTGTCATTCCTGTAGCTTCTGCTCACAAACGCCGGCTGAACGGAATTGTGCATGACGAGTCGGCAACCGGGAAAACATCATACATCGAACCCGCCGAAGTGGTGGAGTTGAACAACGAAATCCGTGAGTTGGAATATGCTGAAATGCGCGAGATTGTTAAAATCCTGATCGTTTTCTCCAACGATATTCGTCCGTACCTGCCCGATTTACTTCAATCGTACGAGTTTCTTGGAAAGATAGACTTTATCCGGGCCAAAGCCATTTATTCGATCGATATCCAGGGGATAAAACCTTATCTGGAAAATACCTGTCAACTCGACTGGGAAGGCGCAGTACATCCTTTGCTGATGCTGGCTTTGCGGCGTGAAAACCGCAAGGTGGTTCCGCTGAATATCCGATTGACACCAAAAAAACATATTTTGCTCATTTCTGGTCCCAATGCGGGTGGAAAGTCGGTTTGCCTGAAAACGGTTGGCTTGCTGCAATACATGCTTCAGTGTGGTTTGCTGATTCCGGTAAAACAAACCAGCGCAACCGGAATCTTCGACAAGCTCTTTATCGACATTGGTGACGAACAATCGATTGAAAATGACCTGAGTACCTATAGTTCGCATCTGATGAACATGAAGTTTTTCCTGAAGAATTCCAATGAAAAGACTTTGGTTTTGATCGACGAATTTGGTACAGGAACCGAACCGATGCTTGGTGGTGCCATTGCCGAATCAATTCTTAGTCAGCTCAATGAAATGAAAACCTTCGGTGTCATTACCACACATTATACAAACCTGAAACATTTTGCATCATCGTCCGAAGGCATTGAAAATGCAGCGATGATGTACGATTCAGCAAAAATGGAACCCTTGTTTCAGCTGGATATTGGCAAGCCCGGCAGTTCGTTTGCGTTCGAAATCGCCCGAAAAATTGGGCTTCCGGAGAGTATTCTTCAGGATGCCACCGAAAAAATCGGAAAAGACCATATCAATTTCGACAAGCATTTGCGCGACATTGTCCGCGACAAGCGCTATTGGGAAACGAAAAGGGAGAAAATCAGGAAAGTAGAGAAATCGTTGGATGAACTGGCAGATAAATACCAAACTGATTTGTCGCAGCTGGACAAACAGCGAAAGGAAATATTACTGAAAGCCCGTCAGGAAGCTGAACAGATTCTCTCTGAAGCAAACCGAAGGATTGAAAAAACTATATTCGAAATACGTGAAAGTCAGGCTGATAAAGAAAAAACAAAACAAATCCGGGCCAGACTGGTTGAATTTAAACAGGAAGTTGAAGATTCGGCAACCAATCAGGATGATTTGATTAACCAGAAAATTCTGAAACTGAAGGAAAAGGAATTGCAGCGAAATGAGAAACGGACGGAAAGAAAACCTGTTGTTGAAAAAGAAAAGCTTGTTGTTGAAGATGAATGGAAACCTGGCGACCGAGTTCTGATGATTGGCAACCAAAGTATTGGTGAAATTCTGGAATTGAACGAAAAAAATGTGGTCGTTGCTTT
>JBAWZG010000029.1:0-25601 GCA_037143155.1 Bacteroidia bacterium | reverse complement strand
TTGGCCTGAACCATAACCGGCATTCCGGTTTCAAGAGCATGGCGTTTGGCTTCATACATGGCATTCATTGAATCAAACACATCTTTGCCATTGCAATGTATGATCAGCAGATTTTTAAATCCGGTAAAGTTATTGGCAACCTTCCGGTTTGCAGTCTGGTCTTTCTTTGGTACTGAAATTCCAAAACCATTATCCTGAATGGCAAATATTACCGGCAGTTTCTCTTTGGATGCTCCATTAATTGCCTCATAAACGAATCCTTCCGAAAGCGAAGATTCTCCCTGAACACTTATTGCAACAGCTTTTTCCCCATAGTATTTAATTGCCCGGGCTACTCCTACGGCGTGCAAGGTGTGATTTCCGGTTAATGATGATACGTTATGAATGTGCCAATCGGGTTTAGCAAAGTGATTTGACATGTGGCGTCCGCCGCTTGTTGGATCGGTTGCCTTTGAAATTCCATTCAGAATAATTTCTTCGGCAGTCATACCGCATGATAAAGCGGTCAGCATATCCCGGTAGTATAAAAAAATATGGTCTACTTCCTTCTCAAATATTTGTCCGATTGCAAGCTGAATTCCATCATGTCCGGCATATGGAGCATGATAGGACCAGCCAATGGCCTGTTTCAGGTAATTCGGCGCTTTTTCATCAATAGCCCTTCCCAAAGTCATCAATCGGTACCATTTTTCAAGTATTTCTTTCGGCGTTGTCTTGACCGTAAATACTTTTGGAACTGTTGTCATAGATCTGATTTAAATTTATATGATTTTATATTTCGCGATCAATACTGAATTCTTCAAGAATATCCGCTATTCGCCGAAGGAAAGCTCCGCCCAATGCGCCATCTATTATCCTGTGATCATATGATAAAGAGAGGAACATTTTATGACGGACTACTATTGCATCTCCCGTTGGAGTCTCCATTACTGCTGGCTTTTTCTCTATACTTCCGGTGGCAAGAATTGCAACCTGTGGCTGATTAATAATAGGTGTACCAATTAAATTCCTGAATGATCCGAAATTGGTAATTGTAAATGTACCACTCTGATAATCTTCCACGGTCAGTTTATTGCGACGAGCTGCTTCTGCCAGTTGATTCATGGATTTGGTCAGTCCGACCAGATTTTTCTGTTCTGCATTCTTAATTACCGGAACTACCAGATTCCCATCGGGTTTTGCAACTGCAATGGCTATGTTTACGTCCTTGTGAATAATGATATTGCGGCCGTCAACCGATGAATTTAATAATGGAAATTCAGTAATTGCGCGGGCTACAGCTTCAATAAATACTGGCATATAGGTGATTTTGTCACCATGTTTGGCCAGGAATTCATCTTTTGCCTTATTTCTCCATAAAACCAGGTTGGTCACATCGGCTTCAACAACTGAAGTGACATGAGGAGAAACCTGTTTTGACATCACCATGTGATCGGCAATAATTTTGCGAACCCTATCCATTTCAATAATCTGATCGCTGGCCCCCAATGAAATTGAAACTTTCCCTTGCGCTACATTTCCCTTTGTCTTAACTTCTTCAGCAGGACTGGAAACTTTGCCCTTCTTACGGTCATCAACATAGGTCAGAATATCATTTTTCTGAACCCTGTTATTTAATCCCGATCCTTTTATCGATTCCAACTCGCCTAAACTTACCTGTTCTGATTTGGCAATTGACATGACTAAAGGTGAATAAAACCTGGTTCCTTTAGTTTCAATAACTTCAGCAACAGGTTCTGATTCAATTACCTGAACAGGTGTTGTTATTTGTACGGGCTCAATTAAAGCTTTTTTTGACTGTTCTACTGGTTTTTCAGGTATAATTAGCGTTGACTTAGCTTCTGCAGTTTTTGCTGGTTCATCATCGTCATCAGTGGTAATAATTGCAACTGTTTCTCCCACCGGAACAAGTGCATTGACTGCAAAAAATATTGTTTTAATAATACCATCTACAGGTGATGGAATTTCAGAATCAACTTTATCGGTTGCAACCTCAAAAAGCGACTGATCTTCCTCTATTCGATCACCTTCTTTGACAAACCATTTGGTAATGGTAGCTTCCTGGACACTTTCGCCCAATTTTGGCATCTGGATTTTAAATTCTGACATACTTCCAATATATAATTTAACAATTAAGAGCTTCACGTAAGCAAAGAAACTAACAAGATACAGATTGAAAAGTTCAATCACTCGGCAGTTAATTTAAAGGGAAAGTATATATTCTAAAAGGAAAGTCAGGAATTAAGAAAGAAAGTAAAGAACCACCTAAAGGTCTTATTTGCTATTTTTAGGAGTATACTTAAACAAGTCCTGTTTAGGCCAAACAGATACTGATTTTTCAATTTTACCCATCATGTAGTTGACATAGGCCGGCAATCGTGGACCTTTCCAACTGCTTGAATTAATGATAACTACCCAGGAGAATCCATTACTTTGACGTTTCATAATGGCCGAGGTGCCTGCCATACTTCCAGTCCTGATCCAATCACCGTTATCTTTAACAATCTTCCATCCTAATGGGCCTCTGAAGAACTTATTTTCCGTCATTTGGTTGATCAGGTTTTGTGGTATCATATCCGGGAAAGTGCTGAAGCCATCAATCATTGCCATCAATTTTGCTAATTCTAATGATGAAGCAATCCATCCGCCGGCTGAGCTGAGTAATTCGATCGGATTGCCGCCGTAAGGTTTAGGAACCAAGGTTCCTGAACCATCAAATGCCTGAATCATAGGACTTTCATCAGATTCGTAATATTTTACTTCATTAAACCGACGCCCGGATAGATAACTTTTACCAATATGCATGTCCGAAATTCCAACTGGCTTTAATACTTCATTCGTAACATAATCTTCGTAAGATTGTCCTGAAGCAGCCGCAATCACTTTTCCAAGGAACATATATCCCATGTTTGAATAACAAGAACGGGTTCCGGGTTCAAACTGCAATCGCCTGGAAGATACAAACCTGCAATACGAATCCATTGTTGCTGCACCGGTTTCGCCAGTCTTTTCCAGCACAACCAGAGAATTAAATGCCGGATCGCCATAACTTAAAGACCAACCGCCTGCATGTGCAAGTAGATGACGAACAGTAATATTATAAATTCGTTTATCGGCAACTTTATTAAAAACCGGATCTTTCAGAATTGCATTTGATCCAAATACTTTTGAATCGAGCGAAATAGCTTTTTTTTCGACTAACTTCATGATGGCAACTGCAGTTATCAATTTACTTACGCTGGCTATCCGGAATAAATTGCCTGGCGTAACCTCATCTTTGGCAATTACATCGGCATATCCAAAACCATGAGCATAAACCAACTTCCCGTCTTTCACGATTGACATGGTTAATCCGGCCAAGTTCCATTGCTGAAGGAATTCATCCACTTCCTTTTTAATAAATTTACTACCTGAAAACTCTGATAAATCGTTGGTAATATTCGAATTAAGACTCTTTGAATCTGATTCTTCCGTATGAATCTTAAGTTCACTGGGATTCATGTCAACAGAACATCTGGCAACAATCAATAAAAAAATTAGAAGATTTCTGAAAAGTACCACCGTGCAGATATGTATTTTAATAAAATTCAGCATTGTAAACTTCCTATTATATCGTTAACAGACTGAATTTTATGGCGTTCCATATAGGATTTAATGCCGTCGATAATTTGAACAGGTATTGTTGGGTCTATGAAAATTGCTGTCCCAACCTGAACAGCCGATGCTCCGGCAATCATAAACTCAATTGCATCTGACGCATTCATGATGCCACCCATTCCGATAACCGGGATTTTTACTGCATTATAAACCTGCCATACCATACGCAGTGCTATTGGTTTAATTGCCGGTCCGGATAAACCTCCTGTAATGGTTGATAAAACTGGTTTTCTGGTTTCAGCATTTACTGCCATTCCAAGTAATGTGTTGATCAATGAAACACTGTCAGCACCCTGACCTTCAACCGCCTTGGCGATCTCAGCAATATTGGTGACATTGGGTGAAAGTTTCACGATCAAAGTTTTATCATACACCTTTCTAACCGCCCGAACTACAGCCTCGGCAGAAGGGCAACTGATACCAAAGGCCATACCGCCTTCTTTGACGTTCGGACAACTGATATTTAATTCGATTGCAGGGACTTTTTCCAGCTCATTGATACGTTCAGTTAATTCAACGTATTCATCAATTGTTGAACCATTTACATTGACGATTATGTGAGTATCCAGATCTTTAATATTTGGATAAATATTTTTGATAAAATTATCGACACCCTTGTTTTGAAGTCCAACTGCATTTAACATTCCTGAAGGAGTTTCAGCCATTCGTGGGTAGGCATTTCCTTCGCGGTGTTTCAAGGTTGTTCCTTTTACTACAAGGCCTCCAAGAAGCGAAAGATCGATAAAATCCGCTATTTCTTCACCAAATCCACAAGTTCCTGATGCCGTCAGAACCGGATTTTTAAAAGCCAGCTCATGAATCTTTATTCCTAAATTCACCATTTCAGATCGTTTACATTAAATACAGGTCCATCAGTACAAACACTTTTGTGGCCGGTTTTGGCATCTTCCACACAGCACAAACAAACACCAAAACCGCAAGCCATCATATTTTCGAGCGAAACTTCACAGAAAATTCCCTTTTTAAGAGCTATTTTTCCAATAGCTTTCATCATCAGGTCAGGTCCACAGGTGTATATTTTATTGAATTGATCTAATTGTTCTGAAAATACCGGATGATTAGTCACAAAACCTTTTTCACCCAGTGAACCGTCTTCAGTTGCAAAGTAAAAATGCCCATAATTAAGGTATGAACTAACATCAATATGGTCGGAAACAGACCGGGCACCAATTAATACCGAAACATTGTCCGGATCCAATCCACAGATTTTGGCCAGAAATAGCATGGGTGCTACCCCACTACCACCTCCAATAAGTAGGATGCGATCAGATTTTTCGGGTAAAGTAAATGATTTTCCGAGTGGAAATATTGCATTAATTGTTTGGCCGGCAAGTGCTTCAGTCAGCTTTTTAGAACCTCTGCCCAAGATTTTAACTAAAAGTGAAATGGTTTGCTGCCGGTAATCGACATCCAAAATTGAAAAAGGACGACGGAGAAAAATCTCAGCAGAATCCTTGATTTCAACATTAATAAATTGTCCAGGTAAAATATCAGAAACAGGAACTGTAGATTGAAGTAAAAGTTGAAAATTATCTTTGTTAAGTTGCTTATTTTCAAGCAATAGAAAATCAGTTACCGTCTTTTTCATGCATTCTAATTTAACGGCAAATATAGTTTAAAAAACTTATCTGGATGGATTGTAAACTTTAAAAGTTTGGTCATTATAGAAAATAATCAGCCTTTCAATAGGTTTTTCTGAACTAAAAATATGATTCTGTAGCTCATTATTGACAAACGGTTTTTCTATTACTGGAGGAATTTGGCGTTCAGTGGTTTTAATTGTTTCTTGAGGTTTAATGTCTTCTACCGGCTTAATGGACTGGTTTAATTGTTTTTCCGCACTTTTTTCAGGCTTTTGTTCCAGAAGGCTCTCTGGTTCAATCAACTGATCAAATAAAGTTTTTGTTTTTAAAGGCACATCAACCATGTTGCCAGTTCCAAGCATAAGCCATTTAGCATTGAGTTCCGGATATATCTGCAACATTTTCTCTATAAACTGGAAACTGGGTTTGTTTCTGGCTTTTAAAACATGTGTCACATTCGAACGCTGAACTCCAATTGAATCGGCAAGTTCAGAAGAAGTGATCCCTTTGTACTCCATGAATTTTTTAATCCGTTCTTCCATAGATATGTGAATTTACTAATACACAAATGTAATAAATTATTTCATAATACAGATTTACAAAAAGTAATTACGACGAGTTACATTTGTACATTCGCGCCATATATTCTACTCATATGCCGGAATTAAATATGAATTTAAACTTCAATAGATTATAGTATAATATTAATATTTAAGTAGTTAATATATGAATATTCAGTACATTATAATGATAATTGCCAGAAGTAAATTAATACATCAATAAGTAGTCTATATAATATAGTTTATAGTCCTGAAATATAATGCTATAAATGTGATATAATAGTTTATTTATTTACCTTTAATTATAAGTTAGAAATGTCATTTATTCAATCTCCTTTTTCATCGAATAAATGAATTATTTTGATTCACATTTGTTATGGTGATGATTTATATAGATATGTAAACTGGCATTTATCGGTATTATGAATTGCGATTTGTAAATAGTTATCAGTTAGAATCGATTAAATTTATTTTCAGGATTTATAGATCAATCATTTTGGGTTGCAAGTGCAGTAATTTCCATTTTGAACTCACCAGGAATTCTTTTGGGCGAAAGTAAATTTGTAATACAGTAAGCTTCGAATTTGCGACCTATTCACTACCTTATTACACGGTCAATTCAAATATGGAATTCTAAAGCTGTTCAAATACTAAATATTTGGCTGTAATACATTCATATTTAGATTAATATTATCGATTCAGTCGTTTCAATTATCGATACACGTTGGACGAAATATCTCCAATTCACAAATTTTTCACGAAAAATTGATTTCCATAATGAAATCAATCCCAAAATATGTAATTTTCTATTCTAAATAATTGTTGAACTTATGAGAGGTATTCCCGGATCATTTTTAATCTACTTTTTCGTCTTCGTCATTATTATAGAAATACTCTCCTACTTTGGAGTTCGAATCCTTATTTTTCATTCACAAATAAAATATAGAAAGTACTTAACTTCCATCTATGTATTTATTAGTCTTTCAGCAACAGCATTACTATTTTATTCTTTTTCAAATCCTGAGCTTATCCGGCAAAGCCGTAGCTATACTTTATTTTTTGTTGTGATATCAGTGACGTTCTTAAACCTGTTTCCAAAGGTCTTTTTTGCAGTCATGACAATTATTTCCTTCCTGACCAGAGTTATTGTCAGGTTGCATTCACAAGTATTGGTATTGGCTGGAGCATTACTGCTTGGTTGCGGACTTATTGTGATTACTTTTTATGGAATTTTAGTGGGCCGGTATGATATTCATGTTGAAAAGCGAAACTTGTATTTTCCGGATTTACCGGAACAGATGGATGGTTATAAAATTGTACAAATATCAGATATTCATATGGGTAGCTTTGGTAAAAATCCTAAAGTAATGATGGAAACTGTCAAAATAATTGAGCAACTTCAACCTGATCTTTTATTGTTTACAGGTGATATTGTCAATAATTTTGGTGAAGAAATTGTTGGTTTCGAGCCCTATTTGAAACATCTTTCAGGCAAATACGGGAAATATGCCATTCAAGGAAACCACGATTACGGGGATTATTTTATTTGGCCAGATACACTTAGTAAAAGAGATAATCTAAACTTGATTAAGGCTGGCTTAACAGATGCCGGCTTTACTCTCCTGCAAAACCAATGGCAAAAGATTATTGTAAAAGATACTTCATTTTCGTTGATTGGGGTCGAAAACTGGGGACATAAACCTTTTCCTCAATATGCTAATCTTGAAGTTGCAATGAAAGGTATTGCTGAAAATTCATTTAAGATTCTGATGTCGCACGATCCGGCACATTGGAGAGCCAAGGTTATTGCTGACACCAATATTCAATTAACGCTTTCGGGACATACTCATGGTGGTCAATTTGGAATGAAGTTCGCCGGTATTGAATTCAGTCCAATCTATTTGAACGAAAAAAATTGGGGTGGCCTGTATCAGTCAGAAAATCAGTTTCTTTATGTGAATCGAGGGCTTGGAACTGTGGGCTTTCCCGGCCGAATCGAAATGCGTCCGGAAATTACCCTGTTGACCCTATTCAGATCTAATGGCCATTAAAATTTATTGAGAGTAATAAGTCAAACTTAAATGTATTAAAATCTGGAAGATATATCGATCGGCAGCCAAATTCGAGGGGTGCAAAAAAGCGTAGCAGGTGTAAATCTGCAGTTAATTCCAATCCTAACGATTGCATTTTCAATTCATGATCATTGGGGATTATTTGACCATTAATTTCAACAGGCACCGAAAGCCATGCAAAGTCATAAAATACTGATGCTTTCACTCGTTTAATGTATGCCAGCTTTCCAAAACTAAAATCAGGATAAAAAAGAGGAAACTTGTAATCTGTTGCCAATGAGTATATTTTGTTATTTTGATACGTTTGGAATCCTCGTGGAAACCGTAGGAAATTCGAAAAGCTGTTTCTGCTGATAAAACTCTTTACCTGATATCCCTGATCAATTTTAACTCCCGAATTTTTTGTCAGTCCCGGAAAATACAATGCAAACTGAATACCTGTTAATGTACCTAAATCATTGCCGTTGAATGGCGTATGTCGGTAAATCAGATCAAATTGCTGACCCCATTTAGGCATGAGGTTCTGAGTCGATTGACGAAGAAAATTATAGCAGTATATACGGTACGATAAAGCATTGTAATCTCCGGAATAGAAGCTTGGTGGTGTTGAAGTGCCATTGATAATTCGGTTGAAAGTATATTTTATTTCAGGATTGAAAACACGCGAATAATTACTTTTAGAAAGATTGAGAGGCAAACGTATATCTATATTTCCAATTATCTCCTTCCAGGTATAATGCTGAATACTTGTATCTCTCCGGATAATCTCATGGAATTGGTTCCTCGTATTATTTACCTGTATATAATTTGATGCTGCATTTCCTGCAGATAATTCAGTATTAATCTCGGGAAAAAATCCGGAGTAGTTGAACCCCAGTTTATAGATTCCTGTATTGTCAGCAATATTGTATTCGTATCCTAACCTGGTTTCAGCAGTTCCAAGTACATTCTGTGAAAACAAAGAAAACCCGGGCTTAATTTCAGAGCTGTTTATATCAATGAATGCCGGTGCCCAACTATGGAAATTAAACAGGTGTCCGGCCTTTGTATATTTTTCATTGATGTACTTTACGGAATCGGAATTTGAGAAGTCAGGAATACCCAGTTCCTGAGCCGCCAATTTTACTGAAAGAGAGTCCTGATTAAGTTGTATGTTATTGATTTCCTTTGATTTATTACTATCCTGAAGTTTAATTTTGGCAAGTTGAAAACCATTGGAAGTATAATTACTGAAATACATCTGATTCATAGAATTCAATGCTGTCGGATAATTTGCACCAAACCGGACAGAAATAATTTGATTGATTTTATGTGTTTTCAAATCCAGTGAATAAAGCTGATCGATCCCAGAAAAGTCTGAAGTAAAAAAGACTCTTTCTTTCGAATAGGTGACGCTCTTTAGCTCCGCATAGGTATTCGCAGTCAATTGATTAAACTGCTTATTCCTGATATCAACTGAAGCGAGGTATTTTCCTTTTGCCGACAAGCAAACCACAAACAGTTTCTCCCCTTTGTCATCCCAGCATGGAGTAAATAAATACTGATTATCAGTAGTTTTAATGCGATCTATTACCTTTCCCGATTTTAGGTCAAACACAGAAAGGAAGAAGTTATTGGCAGGATCTACTTCAACAGCAGCAAAGGTTAGTAAATCGGGAGAAATTACTGGGGCAAAGATTTTATTTATACTTCTAATTTCTTTCCTGACCTTTTTTTCAAGATCATAAACCTGAATTACTGAACGATCTGCATGGCTCCAACGCAAATCTGCCCTATTTTCAGCCCAAATAATCAGGTTTTTCGTCAATGAAACCGATTCCTCTAAGATCGTTCCCGGAGTATAAAGTATTTTTTCGGTTTTATCCGGATAAATCAGGACGAACCTACCAATGTCGTCAAGTGAAGTCCGGTATGCAAAAAGGATGGAATCTTTATAAACTTTGGGGTACAGATAGCTTGTATAATTTTTTCTGTCAGGTGAAACTATTGTAATTGAATCGGTTGCCATTAAAAGTAAATTCTGCTTCCAGTTTTTAAGCAGTTCATCAAAAATACCTGAATACATTTGTTTGGTGGAATGTCCGGTTGATTTTTTCAGTGAAGAATTAAATGGTGTCAGGATAAATGGTTGCCTGCCAACCTTTTTTACTGCATCACTCCAAATTTTGACTCCGAATTCTTCGCGACTTTTCCCGACCATCCAATATCCAAGTCTGTAATAATCTGTTACATAGTCTTTATAAGATCCCAGGTAAGCTTTATCAAACGAATATTTTCCTTTCTCAATCAGTTGAGCGCGGTAATCCATGCTAAAAGAAGCCAATCTTCCACGTCCTGAATTCGAAAGTGCAGTTTCAGTAACTACGGCATCGCCTTCCAAAAACCAAAAGGGCAGGAAGGCTCCAACTACTATTGCTGCTGCCTGTTGGCCCATTATAGCTGTCACCAGACCTGGTAATTCACTTTGGATTTTATCCATTTGTACCAGGTGCCGGAATTCATGCAAGCCCAATTGCTCAAGCCAATCCTGACCGTAATTTTGTTGGTTTGGAGTGGTAAAAAGCTCGATTCGTTTGGGAGCCCAGGCTACTAATCCATTCGAACTAACAGTTCTGGTATGCAAAATGACCGAAACTTTTCGAGGATTAAAATTTAACGACATTGATCTATGGTTGTAAACTTTTTCCAATATGTATGACACTCTTTGTGCTTGTATTTCAAACTCTTCCGGATAAATAACCTGAAAATTGATCGTATTTATTTGCTTCCATCTGACCGACGAAGGATCCTGCCCGGTTTGAAAATACTGTGCCTTCGCAGATAGCGAGAGATATATTGCTATTATGAAAAGTATCAATGTTTTATTCATTCAATCCTCAAGGTTGATTATGTTAATTACGGTACTTTTCTTCTCGATTATTTATTTTCTGAACCAAATATTTCCGGAAAAGCAACGTTTTAAAACTAATCAAATTATTCCAATATGTTTAAAAATAGATCAAACGGCACTTTCTAAAAGAAACCGGAATAGTAATAAAATATGGGTTCATAAATTAAACGTAATAAAGTTTGATTTATTAAACAGAAAGTATTCAACATGGATGCCTGATTAACCCAAGTTTGTTAATTTTGGATGTTCCTAAAACATGAAGCGCATTGGAAATTAGTTTTGACCATAGTTTTGCCGAATTTTATATTTTATTGGCCACTGCGTTCGCAGCAGGTATCAGTTATTTGCTCTACTTCCGGAATTCTGATAATAAAAGCCTGTCAAGGCCTCAGATTGTATTCCTGGCATTTCTTCGTTTTTTATCTCTTGGCTTGATTTTCATTTTTTTGCTTTCACCTTTAATGGAGAGTACTAAGAAGATTAAGCAACTTCCAATTCTGGCTGTTGTAATTGATAATTCACAGTCTGTTAGTTCTTTCTCGTCTTCAATCGCTCAATTTTCACAATCAATCCAGGATCGGCTTAAAGATGATTACCAGCTGGAATTTTGGTCGTTTGGCGAGAAAGTTGAAAATACCGGAAAATTTTCAGGAATAGATCGCCGATCTGATTACGGACAGATGCTTAAATCACTGAAAAATAATTACATCAATAAAAATATTGGTGCTTTAATCCTACTTGGTGATGGAATTTATAACCAAGGGCAAAATCCGGAAAATCTGGCTGCCGACTTAAAATTTCCTGTTTATACTCTTGGTGTTGGAGATACCACCAGAAGGACCGATGCACTGATTGGAAAGGTTAAAACCAATAAAATTGCATTTTTAAAGAATAAATTTCCGGTTGAGATTGAAATGAAGTTCGCGAAACTGAACAACAAAATGGCGTTCATTGATATTGAGCACAACCATAAACAAATCTATTCGAGTACCTTACCTATTAATTCTGACGATGACTTTAAACTTCAACTTGTAAATCTGGATGCTGACGAAATCGGATTGCAACATTATAAAATTAAAATCAGGTCGTTTGGAGGCGAGATGAATTTGAAGAATAACGAATTTGAGTTTGTGATTCAGGTTTTGGAAAACAAACAAAAAATCCTGATACTGAGTGACGGACCACATCCTGATTTGGGAGCCATCAGCAATAGTCTTTCCGAACTTCAAAACTATGATGTAAAGCTTCTTACCGGCAATAACTTTCCGGATAGTCTTTCATTATACAGTTTAATTATACTCAATCAATTACCTTCCCAAAAGAATTCGGCCAGCAAACTTCTGTCCAAAATAAAAGAGAGCAGAATACCTGTTCTATTCCTGATTGGTCCGAACACTTTATTGGATCAGCTGAATTCGCTTGAATTTGGGTTAAAGATTTCCACCAGTAATAATACGGAAGAAGTGCAGGCATCAATCGACAATAATTTTTCGTTGTTCATACTTTCAGATGAAACAAAAAAGATGATTGAAACTGCTCCACCTTTAGTTTCTCCTTTTGGTAATACCGAATTGGCACCATTGATGCAAAACCTTGCATATCAGTCTATCCGGAATATTCAGACCAGTAAAACACTGATCGCTTTTGGCGCTAATAAAGGCCGTAAAATTGGATTCATTGCTGGCGAAGGACTTTGGCGGTGGCGTTTGTATGATTATCAGACAAACAAAAACAACGATGCGTTTAATGAATTAGTTCAAAAATCGATGCAATACCTGGCTTTGAAGCAAAACGAAGATAATTTTACTATTTTTCATCCGGCACTTTTTCAGGAGACCGATGCGATTGAATTGACTGCCGAATTGTACAATGACAGCTACGAATTGATTAACACTCCGGAAGTAAATATCCGGATTAAGAACGACAGCCTTCGTGAATTCACCTACCAATTTGACCGCACCAGCGATGCGTACCGTTTAAATGCCGGAAATTTGCGGACCGGAGATTATACCTACGAAGCTGAAACAAATATTGGAGATCAGCATTTTACTGAAAAAGGAAGTTTCAGTATTGTGAAAAATGAACTTGAAATTCAAAATACAAGAGCCGATTTTGGTGTTTTATATCAATTGTCTGAAATAACTGGTGGAAAGTTTTTCCCGTTAAGCGATTATGGCACATTACTTGATACAATCAGGGCGAACAAACAGATTGCCGTTCAGCAACATCAACAATCATTTCAAACCGAATGGATTAATTTGAAATCACTATTTCTATTGCTGATTTTACTGGTTGGCGTTGAATGGTTTTTCAGAAAATATTGGGGAATCTATTAACTAAAACATAAAATGTTTCTGGTCAACAAAATCATATTAAACCGGATTATTGTGTTTTTCATTGCTGCAATGATTATGGTTTCGTGCAAAAGTAATTTTGCTGTATTAAACATCGAAAATGCGCGACCAGCAAGCGATGAGCTTCCTTCTGATATACAAAGTTTAACTTTGATGAATCGAAGTATGAACAATCAGTTTGATAATTACCGAGAAGATTCGCTCCAAAAATATTTTTACCGGAAAGGATATCAGCTTTCAAAAATCATTTTGGATAGTGCAGCGTCCGATACAACAATCCGGGCTTTGGCTGCATTATTATTTGAATCCGGACGGTATGATGTAGTGGTTCCGCTAAAACGAAATATGAACCGATACCTTCCCTATGAAATGCTTCCGGATACCTTAACACCTGAACGGGTCAAGACTATTTGCGCCGACTACAACACGGATGCACTATTGGTTTTGGAACGGTTTTCAACCAAAGCAATGGCTGACTATACTTCTGAAAAACACCTTAGTGCCGGTAATGGAACGAACACTGACTATTATGCTTCGCTTGATTTGAAATACGATGCTTTTTTCAGAATATACAAACCGAATTCCAAAACCCTGTTGAAAGAAATTGAAGTGATTGACACCATTAATTGGGAAAGCTCCGATTATACTCAGGAAAGATTGTTCCGGAAATTGCCATCAATCAAACAGGCAATGTTTAATGCAGGAATTAAAATAGCCCTCGACTTGGACCAAAAGCTCTCTCCTACCTGGATTCCTGAAAAGCGTGGATATTTTTTATTCCAAAGCAAAGACGACCGAGGCCAACAATTGATGAATGAAAATAACTATGAAGAAGCCGGTAAATACTGGAACGAGATGGCTCAATCGACAAATAAAAAGGTCAAAAGTAAAGCTGAATTTAACCTTGCCCTAATCAGTGAATTGAATGGAGATCTTGATGGTGCTATCGAATTGGGCCTGAAATCGTTTTATACCTATTACCGTTTTCAGGCAGAAACATACCTTAAAAAACTTAAGATTCGGAGAGAAACATTGCTAAAAACAAAATAAAATGAAACGGTATTCAGGATTACTTTGGATTGCTTTGTTAGTGAGCTTCAGTTCATGCATGAGTTACGAAAAGTTTTCGATTGAAGTCATGCAACCTTCCAAACTGGTTCTTCCTCCGGACATTAAAAAGATTGCCATTGTTTCGAGAAACCTGAAATATGCAAACGACACCTTGCAAAACTATCAGGTGAAAAATCATAAATTGGTGAAGGATAAAGTAAAGTTAAGCATCGAAAGTTTGGCATTGGGAACTTGTTTGGATAGTCTTTCAGTAAAATTATTGGCTCAAAAGCGTTTCGATAGCATTATGATTTTACCTGCCTCTACTTTTCTTGTCAATCGGGTAAAGGAAATTCGGCCTGGAAAGGACGAATGGTACAAGATTCTGGCTGATAAAACCGGTGCCGACGGGATTATTCTTTTGGATATGTTCTCGTATTTTTATAGTCAATCCGATGAATTCTCGGATGCAAAAGTGGTAACTTCCACTATCTGGTCGTTTTATGCCAGCAAACAGCAAAAAATAATTGATCGCTTTGTTCATATTGATACCTTGTACTGGGATGGAAAAGATGAAGCCGGAAATTACAAGAATAGTCGGATACCTGAAAAGCAAGCTGCAATCCCCATAGCTGCGGGCGTGATTGGTGCCAATTACGCAAAACATATTCTCCCTTCATGGATTATGGTTTACCGCGATATCATGACCTCCGGTGATGCAGAACTTCAGAAGGCTGCAAAGTTTGCGAAGGATAATAAATGGGAAGAAGCAAGTTCAATTTGGACAAAAGTTGCAGAAAGCAAAAACAAGAGCAAAAAAATTATTTCATTATACAATCTGGCTTTGGCAAGCGAAATGAGCGGAGATGTTGATCAGGCCTTAAAGTTAACAAGTCAGGCTGCTACTGCCAGTTCAGGAATTTTTAGATCGTCTGAAAATGAGGCAGTCCGGAAATATTCGGCGGTTCTCTATCGAAGGAGAACTGAGCTTAACAAGCTAAGCACTCAGTATGAAATACCTTAGAGTTTTTCTCCCCATTCCATTACTGGTCATTGGTTTAACTTGCTGTACTATAACCAGTCAATTAAGGGTCCTTCAGATCGAAATCCTGAAACCAGGAATATTTAATGTTCCAGAGAACCTATCTGTGGCTGTTATTAACCGTGACCTGTTCCGATCGGATACCTGCACTTTTTATTATTCCACCGGTTATTTTAAAGTTCAGGATACTAATTTATTAGCAAAAAGGGATACTACAATCAAATACCAATCAGTGTACGAAATGATAAAGGATACCTCGATCAAATACCAGAATCTTTCGGACACCTGTGTGAATGCACTAATCAACTATTTGGAGGAGCAAAGTTACTTTCACAAAGTAATCCCATACAGCGACAGCTTGAATTTTCTATTAAATGTTCCCGGTCGAATTGAAACACGGGACAAATTATTTGAAAAAACTAAATCGGATGTCTGCATTTTTCTTGATTATTTCTATTTAAACACCACTTATAACAAGTATTTTACATTTCCTGCAACAACCCGGGCAAACCTGCTATGGACCGTAGTATTTAAAACCGATAGTTTGGCGTACTCCTATAATCTTACGGATACGCTTTTCTTTGACCAGACCCAGGTAAACAGCTATGCGAGGTATCAGGGGAAAACATTGGGTCAGTTACTTAATAATTCGTCCAATTATCTGGGAAGATCTTTTGGTCCGAAAGTTATTCCTACCTGGACACGGGTTGAGCGGATGTACTACAAATCGCAGAATACGGAAATGCTCAAGGCAGAAAAACTTGCCCTAAATCAGGACTGGCTGAAAGCTGCCGAAATCTGGAACAGGGAAACGAAAAATAAAAACAAGAAAATAGCAACCAAGGCATCATACAACATGGCCGTGGCGTGTGAAATGGAGGGCACACCGGATGCTGCGATTGACTGGCTGGTCAAGTCATATACATACCTGCAGAAAAACAATGATGAACACCGGAAAAATTGCCAGAGGTATGTGAACATTCTGGTCAATCGTAAAAAAGAAATTGATCGATTGGACAAACAAATGAAGAGAAAAATGAATAACTCCGAAAACTGAAAACTATCTTATAAGAACCTAATATGACTTCTAACAGAATAGTTTTACCTCTTCTACTGGTCTTGATTTGCCTGACTTCATGCAAATTAACCGATAGCTTAAAAACCATCCGGATTGAGATTATGAAACCCGTAGATTTCGCTATTCCAGAGAATGTTAAAACTGTTGCCATCTTCAAACGGGATTTTAAGAATTATACCCGTTCTGTTGACGATTTATGCAAAAGCAGTTTTGTGTGTGATACACTGCTTAATAGCGAAGAACTCTCGAATTATTGTGTTGATGGACTGACCAGTTTCCTGAAGGAGGAAAACTATTTTCAAAAAGTGAATAATTACCGTGACAGTATGAATAACGCTCCAAAAGATCCGTATCTGATGCTTAAATCTTCCGATTTATTTAAAATTACTCAGGCAGATGCTTTAATTTTTCTTGATCTTTTTCAATTCGAAAATGGAGTGTTTAGCTTCTTCGATGGCACATTTCGTACCAGGGCAGTCCTATCCTGGACAATAATCTTTCGAGGGAATACAACTTCACCAACCATTTATAATCAAATAGATACATTGTTTTTCAGCAAATCTCAATTCAAGGACATCCAGCAGAAGAACCGCCAATCGCAACAAATCTACAAGGATGCTGCGAACCATCTTGGAAAATGTTTTGGAACCAAAATAATTCCCTCATGGGTTCCGGTTGACCGAATATATTATCATTCTAAAAATTCTGAAATGCTTAAAGCTGAGAAATATGCTATCAGTCAGGATTGGCTGAAAGCCGGAGAAATCTGGAATCGGCAAACGAAGAATAAAAATGAGGAAATTGCCGCCAAAGCCTGTTACAACTTAGCATTGGCTTGCGAAATGGAAGGAAAATATGATTTGGCAATCGACTGGTTAAATCATAAGGTTTTGACCAAATATAATGAGCCATATGAAGTCAACTGCGAGCAATACATAAGGGTTTTAACCTTAAGGAAATATGAAATTGAAAAGCTGGGAAAGCAAATTGGAAATTGAGTTTAAGGTCTATTTCTTGCCTGTTACTGTCTGGTTTTGGATGATCTTAGGGCCTTTCTTTAATGCCAAAATAATGAGGATTGCTCCTGTTAAAATAAACGGAATACTCAACCATTGCCCCATATCCAGACTCATTCCCTTTTCGAAGGATTCCTGAACTTCCTTAATAAATTCGATACAGAAACGGGTTCCAAAAACAAACACAAAAAACACTCCGGTTAAAAGTCCCTGATACGATTTGGCTTTGGTTTTCCAGTACATAAACCACAACACTCCGAAAGTAAACAGGTAACTCAGCGATTCATAAATCTGGGTTGGATGTTTGGCAACTGTTTCGTGATTGCGTTCGAAGATAAAACCCCATGGCAAAGTCGTTGGATTGCCGTATATTTCAGAATTCATCAGGTTGCCGAAACGAATTAATGCCCCGACTAATACTGATGGAACTACAATCCGATCGAGAACCCACAGCAGATTGCGTTTCGAAATCTTTACACTCCAAAGAATCATGGCAATTATTATTCCAAGAACGCCGCCATGACTGGCTAAACCTCCTTGCCATACGAACAGTATTTCAATCGGATGCTGAGAATAGTATTCCCATCCGTAGAAAAAAACATGACCTAAACGGGCGCCAACCACAGTGGCAACAATAAGGTAAATAAACAAACTTTCAAGCCATTTCTGGTCTTCGTTTTCGTGTTTGAACATCTTTTCAACATGATGGTATCCGAAAAGAAAACCAAGTGCAAACATTAGTCCGTACCAGCGAACATGAATAGGTCCCATTGAAAAAATTTCAGGGCTAACGTTCCAATGAATAAATGAAAGAATTGGCATTTGTTAATTTATTTAAATAAATGATAGTGAGTTCCGTTGTGCGAAAGCCAAATATTTATATTCCAAGTTTGGTGAAAAGTCCTTTTGAACCTTTTACCGAAGTTCCTTTTCTGAGCTCAACATCATTCATTGCTTTTCGGGTTTCAAAATTAGGAACAGGTTCTTCAACAAATTGTGCATCAATATTCATTTTCTTTAAAAGACAACTGAGAAGATTTTCTTCCACCTTATTTTTTGGTCTAATTACGATTGTTGTCATTGCTGAACTCTTAAATTCAAAAATATGAAATTATGATAATTTCATAAAGAGCCGATCCAATCTTTCCCCCTTATGGGGGAACAGGAAGGGGGCTTTTGTTTTTAGTCAACCAAACCTTTTCCGTGGCACGATTTGAATTTTTTACCACTTCCGCATGGACAAGGATCGTTGCGCCCTACCCTTTTTTCTACCCTAATCGGTTGTACCGGCCGCTGTTCTCGTGGTTCTTCAGGAATACGGTTTGGATTGATTGAGCTGCCAGGCAATTCCTGTTTTGAAGTGGATAACTTGCTCATATCAAGTCCGCGGCGTTCCTGAGCTTCACGTACCTGTTGTTGTTCGCTAACCGGGATGTGACCTTTAGAAAGTATTGAAATGATTGACCGGTTCACCTTGCTGATCATGATCTTAAACAAATTGAAGGACTCAAATTTGAAGATCAGGAGCGGATCTTTTTGTTCGTAAGTAGCATTCTGAACCGATTGTTTCAGATCATCCAATTCGCGTAATTGTTCTTTCCACGAATCGTCAATGGTCGACAAAACAGTTTGTTTCTGATATGATTTAACCAGTTCTTTTCCCTGGTTTTTGTATGCTTTTTCCAAATTGGTTATTATCTGGAAAATATGCTTTCCATCC
Organism: Bacteroidia bacterium; assembly: GCA_037143155.1. GTDB lineage: Bacteria > Bacteroidota > Bacteroidia > Bacteroidales > Prolixibacteraceae > Aquipluma. The sequence goes on along the minus strand of JBAWZG010000029.1, from coordinate 6,558 downwards.
GAAATTGGAACAACGATATTGGTGTACATGTGAGATTTTGTCTCATAAACATCGCGAATCACAGGATAGGCCTGCTTGGCAATAATGTCCATTCTTCGCGAATACCCTGCAACCATTTCCTGATAAATCTGATCGACCAGGTCATCGGCCTTCATATTCATAAAATCCTTTTCGGATACAGGCGATTCCATCGACATCAGCCGGATCAATTCGTTATTAAACTCATCGAACATTCCGTTATCCTGATATTCGCTCACCAAATTTTCGATCACATCGTACATGGTATTCAGAATATCCACTTCCAAACGGTCGCCAAATAATGCATGGCGGCGCTTTTTATAGATAACTTCGCGCTGCGAGTTCATCACGTCGTCATACTCCAGTAATCGTTTACGAATTCCGAAGTTATTCTCTTCAACCTTTTTCTGTGCCCGTTCAATCGACTTGGTAATCATGGAATGCTGAATCATTTCGCCTTCCTTCAGACCAATTTTATCCATAATTCCGGTAATTCGGTCGGACCCAAATAAACGCATCAGGTCGTCTTCGAGCGAAACAAAGAATTGCGAAGAACCCGGATCTCCCTGACGACCGGAGCGTCCACGCAACTGGCGGTCGACACGACGCGACTCATGGCGTTCGGTACCAATAATAGCCAAACCACCCAGCGTCTTCACTTCAGGAGTTAATTTGATGTCGGTACCACGACCAGCCATGTTGGTGGCGATGGTTACCATGCCATTTACCCCGGCATCAGCAACGATTTCGGCCTCACGGGCGTGCATCTTGGCATTCAGTACGTTGTGCTTGATTCCACGCATTTTCAGGTAACGGCTCAGTAATTCCGAGATTTCAACCGAGGTTGTTCCTACCAAAACCGGTCTTCCTATTTTATTCAATTCAACAATTTCGTCAACAACGGCACTGTATTTTTCGCGCTTGGTTTTATAAACCAAATCTTCCCGATCCTGACGGATAACTTTCCGGTTGGTCGGGATAACCACCACATCCAGTTTGTAAATGTCCCACAACTCACCTGCTTCAGTTTCAGCAGTACCGGTCATACCGGCCAGTTTGTGATACATCCTGAAGTAATTCTGAAGTGTAATGGTGGCAAAAGTCTGGGTTGCGGCTTCAACTTTGACATGCTCTTTGGCTTCAATAGCCTGATGCAAACCGTCGGAATAGCGACGGCCTTCCATGATACGGCCGGTTTGTTCGTCCACAATTTTTACCTTGTTTTCAATCACTACATATTCCACATCCTTTTCGAACATGGCGTATGCTTTCAATAGCTGGTTGATGGTATGGACACGTTCCGATTTGATGGAATAGCTGGTCAGTAATTCATCTTTCTTTTCCAGAACCTGCTCCTTGGTCAATTCTTTATTTTGTTCAATTTCAGCAATTTCGGAGCCAACATCAGGCAAAACGAAGAATGTCGGGTCATCATTATCATCCGAAATCAGGTCAATTCCCTTATCGGTTAATTCTACCGAATTTTGCTTTTCTTCGATCACAAAAAACAGATCATCCGTAATAATATGCATGAGTTTATTGTTGTCCTGCATATGGTAATTCTCTGTTTTGGTCATCATGGCTTTTATTCCTTCTTCACTCAGGAATTTGATGATGGCCTTATTTTTTGGTAACCCTTTATTTGCGCGTAAAAGCAGAATTGAACCAGCTTCTTTTTCATCCTTGGTAGCATTCGGATTATTCAGAATCCGTTTGGCATCTGAAAGGCACTGATTGACAAGGTTTCGCTGGGCTGCATATAATTTTTCAACCTTAGGTTTTAATTCCTCGAATTTCTGAATCTCCCCCTTCGGGATTGGTCCTGAAATAATCAGAGGAGTACGGGCATCATCGATTAAAACCGAATCGACCTCATCGACGATTGAATAATGGTGTTTGCGTTGTACCAGATCGCGCGGGGTAATTGCCATATTATCGCGCAGATAATCGAATCCGAATTCGTTATTGGTTCCATAAGTGACATCAGCCAGATATGCTTTGCGGCGTCCTTCAGAATTAGGCTGATGTTTGTCGATACAATCAACGCTCAGACCATGAAATTCGAAGATCGGACCCATCCATTCCGAGTCACGTTTCGACAGGTAGTCGTTTACTGTAACCAGATGAACACCTCTTCCGGCAAGAGCATTTAGAAAAACAGCCAAGGTTGCAACCAGTGTTTTTCCTTCACCGGTTCCCATTTCAGCAACTTTCCCCTGGTGAAGAACAATACCTCCAATGAGCTGAACATCGTAATGAACCATGTCCCAGGTGATCTGGTTTCCGCCGGCCATCCATTTATTGAACCAAACAGCGTTTTCTCCTTCAATTTCAATACTATTTCTTACTGCGGCCAGATCACGGTCGAAATCAGAAGCTTTTGCAACAACACGCTCATTTTCAAAGAATAGTTTTGCCGTTGCTTTGACAACCGAGAATGCGCCTGGCAGGATTTCGTTCAAAACTGCTTCCAGTTTATCGGTAATTTTTTCTTCGAGTTTATCGATTTCCTGATATAACTTTTCACTTTCCTGAATTTCAACGGTTTCTATCAATTCATTCAGCTCTTTAATCCGGTCTTCCTCCGGTTTGATCCGTTCCTGGATTACAGCTTTTAACCGGGCCGATTCGTCCCTGAGTTCATCAGTTGACAACAACTTAATTCGTTCGTATTCTTTTTTGATAAGTTCAAGCATTGGCGCAATTTCACCCATGTCTTTGTCGGCTTTGTTGCCTAGAAATTTGCCCAGAATTTTATTTAAAAATGTCATTATTCAGTTTTTAATTGATCAAAATTTGAAGTTACAAAGGTAGTTATATTGTTTAAATCTGGAATTGGTTTTTACGATTATCGTGCCAGTGGATAAAACCGTCAAAGTACAGTCAGATTTGCCTTTTTCAAGCCAATAACTGCCAATAAATCAGTAAAAAAGGTCAAAGACTTTACCTCGCAGTGACAAATCCGGACAAAAAAGACCTTTCGAATCCTGATTTATGGATTGCTTTTATGCTTCATGTATATCATATATGACGATAACTGATAGGATTATTTGCGGATGCATATAAGTCAAAGACCTTTAAATTCCTGAATATATCTTTCCAGTCGATTCAATCCTTCCATGATGTTTTCGAGCGAATTGGCATAAGAAAAGCGCAAATATCCTTCGCCATTTTCACCAAAGTCAATGCCTGGAGTGACACCAACATGAGCTTTCTCCAAAATGTCAAAAGCCAGTTTATAGGAGTCGAAAGAAAGATGGCGGGCATCCACAAAAACGTAAAACGCACCGGTTGGCTCAACCGTAATCCGAAATCCTAATTCACGCAAGCGACTGATCATGTATATGCGGCGCTCATTATAAATATTTTTCATATGTTCCACATCGGCATCAGCCTCTTTCAAGGCGGCAATACCTGCCCTTTGAGCAACCGAACTGGCACAAATAAAAAGGTTTTGCTGAAGTTTCTGAATCGGTCGCACAAATTCGTCAGGAGCAATTACATAACCCAATCGAAGTCCGGTCATGGCATATAATTTCGAGAAGCCATTCAAAACAAAGGCATTTCGGGTATATTCAAGAATGCTGTGAGCCTGGCCATCATAAACCAGTCCATGATAAATTTCGTCTGAAATGATAGGAGGCGAAAGTCTCGCGATTGATTTTAAAGTTTCGGGTGACAGTAAATTTCCGGTAGGATTCATCGGACTATTGATAATGATTGCCTTAGTCCGTTCAGTGATTGCTGCACTAATATTTTCAGGCCGATACTGAAACCCATCTTCCTCGTAGACTGGCACTTTAACCATTTTTGCTCCGGAAAGGCTGATGAAATTCGGATAACATGCGTATCCCGGGTCTGAAAGAATAATTTCATCTTCCGGATTGCATAGTGCATACAAAACCATTAGAATAGCGGGTGATGTTCCTGAAGTAACGATAATCTGGTCAGGAGATATACAAACATTGTAATTCTTAAGGTAATTGTTGCAGATTTCCTGTCTCAGTTCAGGATCTCCCAAACTGTGTGTATAATGTGTGTGGCCTTGTTTCAAAGCCATTTCGCTTGCTTTTAAAACGCATGACGGAACGTCAAAGTCTGGTTCACCAACTTCAAGGTGAATAATATTTTTGCCCTGTTTTTCAAGAAAGGAGGCCCTTTCGAGAACTTCCATCACTATAAAAGGCTTTATTCTTTGTGCTTTGATCGAAATCATTTTGGCTTTTTGTTTGGGAATTCGAAAGTAAGCAGAAAATCATGATTGTACCCATTCGGATAAATTAAATTGAACTAATTATGTTTTCAAATTGAAAACAATTAATTTTGCCGGTACTCGCAGAAATATTAAAATCAGAAGGATGAAAAAGGTATTGATTATCGGGATTTTGGCTGTTTTAATAATTCCGTCGGTCTATTCGCAGGTGAAAGTAAAACCAATCATTTCGTCACATAATTTTAGCGGCAAATCGGAATTGTGGGAATCAATAGGAAATGGAATTCTAAACTACCAGGCTGATGTAATGTATATTTATGGTAAGCTTTATGTTACTTCCCTGATGCCGGATAGTGCCATTCACAAATTACCTACTCTGACCGAAGCCTACCTCTACCCGCTCTATAATCAGTTTAAAAAGAATGCTGGTGAGATTATTCCGGGTTATTCCGGAGATGTTTTTCTGATCTTAAATTTCACAACTCAACCCATTCAGATATATAAACACTTAGTCGTAGAAATGCGTCCGTTTTCGGAAATGCTTAGTTCAAAAGCAGAAGGGAGTGAACATCAGGGAAAAATCCGGATACTCATCAAAGACAAAAATCAGCTGGATCAGATCAATGGAATAAAACCCAGTTTCCTCGGATTGGTTGGCGGATTAAGCGATATTGAAAAAAATGTGGATTCCGGAAAAATGCCTTTAATTGATGTTGATTTCAGTGAAATTACAAGTTGGAAAGGAACCGGAAACATACCGTTTGAGGACTTTGTGAAAATCAAGGATCTGGTGACCAAAGTTCATGGGCAAAATAAGAAAATCAGTTTTACGAATTGTCCAAATAATAAAACAGTTGCAGAACTGATTCAAACTTCAAAGGCTGATTTCATCAATACTCAGGAAGCTACCCAAATGGCTGGATACTTTGAAGGAATAAAGTAATCATTCGCTATTCAACAAATCTCCCAATCATTTATGGCATATAGGCAATTTTTCCTGTGATGGTGCGTCCTCCGGCATACAAATGAATCAGGTAAATGCCAGGGCTTTTGCCATCAAAAACCAGGCTTAGACTGTTTGAATCTTTATAGGTGTAGGAAATATCCTGTTTCTTTCCCAGTAAATCGTAAACAGCAATTTCCTGATCACAATCAATTGCATCTAAGGTTTGAATAGTTAATACTGAATTTCCGGTTAGCGGATTTGGAAAGAATCGTGCTCCGGGTAAATCAGTTTTAAACTCATCGATTCCTGTTGGATCATCTACATTACAGGCAATGATTTCGAAGAGTAAAGCAGAGCCATTACCGCCCGAATTATTCGCGTTATATTTTGACCAACCGGTCTGATTTTTCAGATAAAAACTGTTGGTAACATCCGACTTGCGGTTTGCCATGTAAACAACCAGGCTATCACCCTGCTGCAATTGGGAAATGTTGTAGGAGATGAAAAAATTCCCTACTGTTTTTACCGGATTTTTGAATGACAGATAATTCATAGCATCAACGGTAAATTTGCTGATGTCAAACATCTCAGAGTAGATCAATGTTTCCGGATAATCTTTTCCCTGAAAGACCTGAATTTCAATCGATGGATTTGTGTTTAACGGATTGATTTTCTTTTTCGCTATACCAATCGTAATTCCCTGAACTTCACAATTTCTTGAGAACGTGAACTTTTCAGCGAAATCGGTAATTCCGGCACTGTTTGACCCGCTCCAGTAACCTTTCTTTGTTAATCCGCTGGTAATCGGAACAACAGCCTGAGTGTCTCCATTCTTGAAATTCGTATAGGGTATACAGAGCGTTTTGCCTGAATTTGAAGCCATTCCTGAAAGAGTATCAACATTTGAATTGTTCGGATCAAGCCAAAATTTAAGTTGTTTATTGGGTTCACTCCGGTGATTCCAGCTCAATGCAAATTTTTCATAAAAGTCGTTTTTTCTGGAAGTACAGTTTGAAGAACCGCCGGTCAGTGAACCGATAAGGTGCTTGTGTTGGTCGAATAATCCTCCACCTGAGGAACCTGCCTCGGTAACACCATATTCCCAGGTCAGAATATTCCAAAATCCCTTGGAAAGGTAACTACCATTGAAATTACCTGTTGTTGCAGGATCCAGGTCAATAGAAACTTTTTTAATATCTCCTTCCGGATGGTGAATTGACATCGATGAAGTTGGTGCTATATTTGACCTGTTCCATCCAGCCAGATAAGTCCGGTAATTATAAGGCGGAATAGTATTTAACCGGACCAGAGCAAAATCAAGGCTGTCAAACGAAGCTTTCAACGAACTTCCGGACATCGAACGGCTAACATCACCATCAAT
>JBAWZG010000028.1:0-26558 GCA_037143155.1 Bacteroidia bacterium | reverse complement strand
ATGAAGTGAACAACAGTTATGCAAGAAACAGAATCTATGGAAATTTAAAAGCCGACTGGCAGGTAACCAAAGAACTTAGCGCTTTTGTGCGCTATTCTGTTGACCAGTTTGACGAAACCCGTGAATCGAAAATCGGTCCTGGATACACTGGCGAGCCAAATAATGGAGCATATGGTATTTCACAATCAAATAGCTATCAGCGAAATCTGGATGCCTTGGCTACTTACGCAAAAGATCTGAATGACTTTAACCTTTCGGTTTCTCTTGGAGGGAATTCACTTTACATTAAGAGTCAGGGGCTGTCTAACTCATCAACAGCCGGTCTGATTGTTCCAAACGTATTTACAGTTAATAACATTAAATCCGGAACACTTTCATACGGTAGCGGCTGGTCACAAAAAGCGATTTACAGTGTCTATGCTCTTGCAAATCTGGGCTGGAAGGACATGATTTTCCTTGATCTTACCGCCCGCAATGACTGGTCAAGTACTTTACCTGAAGCCAATAATTCCTATTTCTATCCTTCAGCCTCTTTGAGTTTTCTGGTTGATAAAATGGTTGATCTTGGAGATCAGGTTTCTTTACTTAAAGTTCGTGGTGGCTGGGCTAAAGTTGGTAACGACACAGATCCATATCAGTTGGTAAACACCTACGGAAATGCAGGCCAGTGGGGCGGAGCAATTCGGATGGCCAAATCCGGAACTCTTTTATCGCCAAACCTTCTGCCTGAAGAAGCAACTTCAAAGGAAATTGGATTGGATTTAGGCCTTTTCAAAAACAGGTTAAAATTTGAAGGAACTTATTATACTGTTGACAACCGCAACCAGATTTTAAGAAATATCCCAATTGCAAGTTCAACAGGTTCAGATGCGATCAACATCAACGCAGGTTTAATTGAAAGTTCAGGCATTGAATTGACTTTAGGTGGAACACCCATTAAAACAAAAGATTGGAACTGGGATATCAGTGCAAACTTTACAAAGAACAGAACAATCGTGAAAGAAATTTCACCGGGAATCGAAGCCATTAAATTCTGGGAAGATGCAAAAGGTGGTGCATGGTCGTATGTTGGCGATGAAGTTGGAGCCATTTATGATGCAAAAATTCTGACTGTTGAGGATAAAACCTCACCTTATTACGGCTATCCGATTATTAGCCCTGAACCCGATTACGAGTGGCAAACAAAAAAATTCGATGAACCTGGTGTTCGGAATAAAATCGGAAATTATAATCCACGTTTCATCTTAGGTTTAAATTCAGCGCTTTCCTATAAATCATTTGCACTTAATTTCACGCTCGACTGGAGATGCGGCGGACAATTCGTTTCGCAGACCGAACGATATGGTCGTGATGATGGTTTATCAGGATCCTGGCTGAAAAGCATGATTAATCCGGAAGGCAGAACCGGTCAGGAACTTCGCGACTGGTTAGTTGCCAATCAGGACAAACTGATTCTTAACGGATTACATGTTGTAGGCGGACCAACAGCTGAATTGGGCGGATTCCGTGAGAATATGAGCGGAACTGCAGTAAACGACGGTGTTTTTGTTCCCGGAGTCGTTGCCGTTACTGATGCCAATGGTAAAGTTACTTATAAAGAGAACCTTGGAGGAGAGGGAACTTTGATTCAACCTTACATTATTAGTAATGCATGGGATCTCACAAAAGCAGCATTGTTCGATGCAGATTTTATAAAACTGAGAGAAGTTTCTGTTAGCTATAAACTTCCAGTCAGTGCATTAAGTAAATTAGGCGGTATTAAAGGCTTATCAGTATCGGTATACAGCCGTAATATCATGATCTGGACCAAAGCCAAAATCGGAATCGATCCTGAACATGCATTTCAGGCTGAAGCATCAACAGAAGGTAAGAGAGGAGTTCAATTCAAACAAGGGATTGAAAGATACAATCTTGATCCGTGGGTTATCCCGGTTGGTATAAAATTAGACCTGACTTTTTAGAAACTTTAAAAATCTGATATTATGTACACGATAAAAAATAAAATTTTAACAGTTTTTATTTTGTTGGTGGTTATCATGTCTTCCTGCAAGAATCTGGCAGAAATGAACATTAACCCCAATGGCGTTGACCCTGCCAATGCATCTCCAAATTTACTGATGGCTACGGTCATTACATCAACCGGTGGAACAGTTCTTGGATTAGGATACGGTGACATTGCCGGCGTAATGCAACATACCCAGCACGATGGTTGGGCCGGAGGTCATAACCAATACGACTGGAGTGATCAGAGTTGGGCCGGAAACTACGCTACTTTGAGAAATACCCAGGAAATGCTTAAAAAATCAAAGGCGGCAAAACTTGATTTTCAGACCGGCGTTGCCATGCTTTTTAAAGCCTATAATTTTGGGATGATTGCCGATTTATGGGGAGATGCTCCATTCAGCCAGGCACTTCGGGGTGAAGAAGGCTCGGCCTTTTTCAAGCCGGCATTTGACTCACAACGGGATATCTATATGGGAGTAATTGCTTTGCTCGATAGTGCCAACACCCTCTTTTCAAAAGATCAGAGTGAATACAAGGAAATCAGTTCTTCACAGGATATTATCTATGCAGGAAATGTTTCCAAATGGCGCAAGTTTGCAAACTCTATGGCTTTGAGGTATTATTTGAGAATTTCTGCTAAAGAACCTGCCATTGCCAAAGCCGGAATTGAAAAAATTACCGGGCAACCAGACAAATATCCGCTTATCTTAAATGCTGCCGACGATGCAAATTACAGCTTTATCGGACTAAGCGCGGCTGACTCCTGGCCTACCAACACCAAGTTCAATTCAGATATTTCCAATTACACCAGGATAAAAATGTGCGCAACTTTGTTAAACAAGTTGAAATCGTACAGCGATCCCCGCATAAGTATCTGGGCTGCGAAAGTAAAAATCCCACTACAGGTTGACCCTTCAAAAGCCGCTGATTATGATGAGACTATTAATGGCGTGCGCATTGTTTCCAAGCAAAAAGCAGATGAATATCAAGCTAAATTTGGATTGCCACTTGATTTGGATCCGCAATATGTTGGCTTGCCGCCAGCATGGTCAACATTTGAGTTCTTTTATAATTTAAGTCCAAATCTAAATCAGGGTGACGCAAATCCGCATGCATCACAATTGAACGATATCTATAAAGATGCATCAGGACCTTTGTTGAAAGTTAGATTGTTGTCGGCTGCCGAAGTACATTTTGGACTTGCCGAAATTGCACTTAAGGGATGGAATGCAGGAGGAACTGCAGCTGCTCATTACAATGCAGGAGTTCAGGCTTCACTGGAAGCCTGGGGGTTAGGCGATAATTATGGAACATATATTACCAACAGTGGTGTTGCCTATAATGGTTCATTGGCTCAGGTAATGGAACAAAAATGGATTGCCAGCTGGACTGCAGCAGGCGAATCCTGGTTAGATTTCATACGGACCGGATTACCTGCACTGGTTTCAGGTCCGGTTGCAAAAAGAGCAGTATTGCCTGTTCGGTTTATGTATGGAAACAATGAAGTTCTTTATAATCCGGACAACACCAAAGCTGCAATTGACAAGTTGGAATTAAGCAGTTATTCATCAACTGATGGCAAGAATGGAAACTGGTCGAAAAACTGGCTTCAGCAGGGAACCGGCAAACCATGGTAAAAAATTAACCATCATACAATTGAGCAGGGGTATTTTAAATATCACCTGCTTAATTGTCTATTTTAGTTTACATATCAAATAATCAATTTATAATGAGAAAATTATTAGTTGGAGTAATCGTTCTTTTTTATTCTGTCACGATTGTACTGGCAGGCAAGCCCGTTACTCCTGAAACTGCATTGCAGGCTTACCTTCACAACTCTGACAAATCCTTTAAGTGGGAACTTCAGGAAACACACCAGGCGGAAGGAATTACTTTGTATCGTGTTTTGTTTACATCACAGCAATGGCGGGGTATAACATGGAAGCATGAAATGATGATCATGGTTCCCAATGATTTAAAATATAACAATGCGTTGTTGTTCATTACTGGCGGCCATGTTAAAGATGGAATTCCAAGTACACATCAATGGGATGAAGATTTGGTAACTTCATTGAGTAAGGTTGCAAAGACGGATAAAACCATTGTCTCTCTTCTTTGGCAGGTTCCCAATCAACCCTTGTATGATGATTTAACCGAAGATGCACTGATTTCATATACGCTACATAATTACCTCCAGGATCACGATTTCACCTGGCCTTTATTGTTTGCCATGACTAAAAGTGCTGTCAGAGCAATGGATGTGGTTCAGGAATTCAGTAAAAAGGATTTGAAGAAAAAAGTGAATCATTTTATTGTGTCTGGTGCTTCCAAACGTGGCTGGACAACCTGGCTGACCGGTGCAAACGACAAACGAGTAATTGCAATAGGCCCTATGGTTATTGATGTGCTGAATATGCCTGTTAATATAGATTACCAGGTAAAGGTATGGGGCGATTACAGCATCGAGATTCAGGATTACGTCAAATTGGGCATTGCCCAGCAATTTGGAACTCCGGGCGGAAGCGATCTGGTTAAAATGGTCGATCCCTACTCCTATCGCAAAACTTTAACCATGCCAAAAATGATTTTTATGGGAACCAATGATCCATACTGGCCAGCTGATGCAGTGAAAAATTATATAGATAGTATACCTGGAGACAATCATATCTGTTACACGCCAAATGCAGCCCATGATCTTGGAGATAAGAAAAAAGCGTGGGCAACTTTAACCGCATTTATCGGATCTACTGAAACCAGCGGAAAATATCCAATCTGTAACTATACCATTTCTCAGGATAAAAAAACGATCACTTTAAAAATCAAATCAACTCCTGAAATATTAGTCGATGCAATTATTTGGAGTGCGGATTCAAAAGATCAGGATTTTAGGGATGAAAAATGGACTGACAAAAGTTTGAATGCAGCTAAGCAGGCAGAAATTACGGTTCAGGTAAAAATACCGGAATCCGGATTCAAAGCTTTCTATGTCGATTTGAAATACAAAGCACCATTTGGAGATGATTACACGCAGAGTACACGGATGTTTGTGACCGATGACAAAAAATTATTACTCAAAGAAAAATAGGCTAACTGAGGTTTCACTTATAAGAATTTAAAATATTTTAGTCAAATATAGCGGCCATCGTTTTATTACTCGGTGGCCGTTATACTAATATCAATTTCAAATAGTTTTTAGGATGAAAAAATTCGGTATTATTTCTGGAATCACCATTTTGGTCTTTATTTTGCTTTTTGTTATTTGTACCGATTCAATTGATAACACGCCCTATTTTGAAAGCAATTATTTTAAAACCAGTTGTGGCCGAATCGATAGCCTGAAAAAAATCACTGAAATTACCACGGATTCAATACAGGCCGGTTTTGCGCGGGTAAGCATCACTCCTACCCTAAATTCTGCGGAAGATCATTTTGCTGAAGGCAAATTCAAACAGATTCCGTTGGCAGGTTTCGGCGCGCGAAAAGGAAAACCGGCTACAGGCATTCACGACAGTATTTTTGTTAAAGCTGTTGCTTTGAAAACCAAGAAACAAATCGTGGTTTTTGTAGGTGCCGACTTGCTGATTATGCCTCCAAATATTATCGATTCAGTAACCTCTGTGTTACTCCGGAAAGGAATCCACCGCAACCAGCTTTACTTTTCAGCTACGCACACCCACTCGAGTGTAGGTGCCTGGGGACCAGGATATATTGGGGAACAATTCTCCGGAAAAGAAAACATCAACCTGGAGAAATGGTTGGTTCAGCAGATTTCGAAAGCAGTCATTTCGGCATTGGCTGATCTCCGGCCTTCCCGAATTGGTTCCGGAGATTTTAATGCCGGAATATACACCAATAACCGTGTGATCGGTGAACTCGGCACTAAAAACAACGATTTTAGTTTTATCAGTGTCGAACAGATCGGGCACAAAAAAGCAATAATGGGTTCATTTTCTGCACATTCAACCACGATGGGCGATAGAAATATGGAAGTCAGTGCCGATTATCCGGGTTATTGGGAACGAAAGATGGAAAAAACCTATGATGTAGCTGTCTTTTATGCCGGATCGGTTGGAAGTCAAAGTCCTTCAGGAAAAGGCGAAGGTTTCGACCGGCCAAAAAACATTGGCGAATCACTGGCCGACAGCCTGAATATTTACTTACCGAAAACCACTTTGAGCGGCAAAACTGCATTCGCTGCCGTCACCCTGAAAATGCAGTTACCTGCTTACCATATGCGGCTTACAACCAATCTGAACTTATCATCGGCTTTGAGTAAAAAACTGATGCCATTTCCTGAAAATGTTTATTTGCAGGCGGTCCGGATTGGCAACATGGTTTGGATTTCTGCACCCTCCGATTTCAGTGGCGAATATGCGCTTCAGATCAAGAATGCCCTGGCAACCAAAGGATATCATGCCAACGTGACCAGTTTCAATGGCAATTATGTAGGGTATATCGTTCCGGGCCGGTATTATTACCTGGACGAATACGAATCGAAACTGATGGGCTGGTTTGGTCCAAACATGGGCGAATACACCATGGATTTAATCCGTCAGATTTCTAAAATCGTGACCAATACCGAAAACCTTTAACGAAGTATCCGGAATGATAAAAAGAATAATCAAGGTGCTTCTCTATTCTGTTTCAGGAATGCTTGTCATCGCTCTTTTGGTGGCTTTTGCAGGTCCTTTCTGGCGTCATTGGATCACTTATCCCCAAATGGAAAAGCAGGTCAATGAGTTTCAGAAACTCCGGAAAGAACCTGAATCTCTAACCAAACTGAAGACTTTTCGTGGAGTTATGCATGCGCACAGTTACCTGTCGCACGACAGCAAAGGAACTCTGGATGACCTGCTTTCGGCAGCAAAAAATGACGGCATCGATTTTATATTCCTGACCGATCACCCAAAATTTGATCTGGATACTATTCCTAAAGGATATCATGGAAATTACGATGGAATATTAATCGAATCGGGTTCCGAAAACCATGGATTTGATTGCTGGCCGCTTGATTCAACCATCATAAACTGGAAATTGGATAACAACACCGTCGCAAAGCAAATCGTCTCCAATGGTGGTATCATGTTTTATGCACATACCGAAGAGCCTCACAACTGGGCCAATCCGGACTATCAGGGTATGGAAATTTACAATTTCCACACCGATACAAAAGATGGTGAATCGGCAAGCTGGCATATCCTGAATTTTATGGTGAACGGGAACAAATTCAGGCCCTGGGCATTGCGGGAGTTCTTTGATGAACAAACCACCATTCTGGCCCGTTGGGATTCATTGAACCTGAAACGGAAAATTGTTGGTTTCTCGGCAGTCGATTCCCATGAAAACCAGAGTTTCCGGGCGAGATACCTGAAAGATGGCCGGATTCAATGGATAGGTCCGAATGCCAAACCAATAGACACCATAGAAGTCAGATTCTGGAACAAATGGCTTTTTAGTGAACCGGATCAAAGCGGCTGGGTTTTCAAATGGATGATCGATACCTACCAAAGCGGATTTAACTACATTACCAACTACGTATTGGCCGATTCGCTATCAGTTCATTCTTTGGCCGAGAATATGAAAAAAGGACATTTGTACACGGCCTTCAAAAGTCTGGGCGATGCCAAAGGATTTCAGTACTTTGCCAGAAATCAGAATGACAGTATCTCTGGAATTTTTGGGGATTCCATAAAAATCAATCAGGTCCGGTCACTTCATGCCATGTCACCATTTCCCGGTCAATTCAGGTTAATACACGATGGAAAAACCATCAGAATTACCGAAGGTGAAGATTATCAGTTTACCTGGTCGGAACCGCTGGTAAAAGGTGCTTACCGAATCGAAATACGTATTCAACCGAATGGGAAATTAATTCCATGGCTTTATTCAAATCCGATATATATCTATTAATTTTTTACATCCTAATTCAATTACACCATGAAAACAACAATTTCAGCAATCTTTCTTATACTGTTCTGTCTGAATATCAATGCACAGACTTTTAAAGCCGGTGCCGCAATGCGTGATATCACACCTGACCATTTAATCCCGATTTCAGGCGGAATGGGAACTCCCGAAATCCCAACAGGATTTCAGGGAAAACTTACCGTTCGGGCATTTGTAATCGAGAAAGGCAATACCCGTGTTGCAATTGTAAGTGTGGACAATATCGGATGGCCAGCTTATTTGGGTGACAAATCACGCAAACTCATCAAAGGTATTGCTCCGGAAAACATATTGATTGGCGCTACACATGCACACAGTTGCCCGGATGCGTATGGATTTACCGACGAAAAAGGAAATACCGGAGCCGACCTGAAATACCTTGGCTGGTGTGTGACCCAAATTGCCGATGCAGTGAACGATGCCGTTTCGAAACTGGAACCTGCTTCCCTCAAAACTGCTGTCGATAAGGCTGCCGAAAGAATAGCCTACAACTATTATGCTCCTCAGTTATATGACAGACGCATGGGGGTAATTCAGGCCATCGCAA
Organism: Bacteroidia bacterium; assembly: GCA_037143155.1. GTDB lineage: Bacteria > Bacteroidota > Bacteroidia > Bacteroidales > Prolixibacteraceae > Aquipluma. Next base: position 18,061 of record JBAWZG010000028.1, on the reverse strand, counting down.
CTTCAGGCAAAAACGCCGGAAAACCAATCGCTACGCTGGTGAATTATGCCACTCATCCTGAAATTCTGGGTACCGATCGGAAACTGATCAGTCCGGATTTATGCGGTCCGCTTTACGACCGGATTGAATCCAAAGTGGGTGGAATGGCCATTTTCATGAACAGCGCGCAGGGTGGAATGGTCACCGCTGATACCCGAATCGATCCCAAAGTTGAAGGTGGTAAGGAGAACAACGACTGGAATGAATGTATCCGGATTGGTAACCTAATGGCAGACGAAGCCTTGCGTATTGTTGGTCCTGCACCTGTTCTGGAAAATCCTGAACTTTATTGTGCTTCAAAAACCATCCAGTTCCCAATCGAATCAGAAGCTATGCGTTTTGTATTGAAACATTCTCCAATTGCGGCTGAAGCTAAAAACAACGATTTCTCATCGATAACTACACGGCTGAATCTTCTGAATATCGGGAAAGCGCAGATTGTCACTGTACCCGGAGAAGCATTGCCAAATATCGGTTTCTATGTCAAGAGGAAAATGAAAAGTGATCAACCTATGCTATTTGGTTTGACCAACGATGCATTTGGCTATATGCTGACCAAGGAAGATTTTGGCGGATTCGAACGTTACAACTATGTCAGCCGCACTTCATTGGGCGAAATGACGGGTACCATCTACGAAGAAGAAGCCATAAAATTAATCAATGAAAGTCCGGTTCCGGTGAAATAACTTATTTTTTACCTTCAGGTGATTCGTTCAACTTGGATGAAATGTTCTGTGGTTCTGTTGCCAAGTTCATTTTATATATGAAAACCAAACAGTATCATTACAACGAGGGAGCTTACCATGTTGATTTCAGTATCAGATTACGGTAAATCAGGCGTCTGTGGGACCAACAATCACAACCTTAACGCCGTAAAGTCAAACTGTTGTGGTAAACCAGCATTAAACAAATCACCTCATTTTTTTGTTTTGATTTCCAGTTGTACCAATTTTAATTAAAACCAGTTTAAAACACCCGTATGAAAAAGATTCTTGTCATTTTATTATTCATTGCTTCGTACAGCATTAGTCAGGCTCAAATCAAAATGCCTAAAATTGACACCAGTACTGCTGCTTCGGCTTTAAATGATTTTGTTAAACCACCGAACATTGGAGATATAGGTAAAACCAGCACCGGAATTACGGATATGCTGATCAGTAAATTGGGCTTACCTGCATCACAAAAGACCGATTTGACAAGTACCATTAGTGGATTCCTCGGCCAAAAGAAAGGTATTCTTGGGCAGGCAAGTTCTGACCCTGCAAGCTATCTTTCCAAATTTAGTCTCTTACAGCAAGGCTTATTCAGCAAATTGAAAGGAATTATGGGGGCTTCGGCATTTACTAAAATGTTGGGATTAAAACCATCATCAAAAAATGCTGCCGGTGATATTCTCAGTCATTTATTTTTCTAAAAGGACATTCTTTTTTTAAATACAACAAGAGGCTGAATCTTTCGAAACAGCCTCTTGTTGTTTTTAAGTAGTATGATATAAACTAATCCTCAGTCATATTGATTGTTTTAGGTCTCAAAACAAACAGATTTAAAACGATAGCCGCGACAACAACAATCGAAAGCAGTGCAAAATCGTGCCGCATATTTCCGGCATCAGCCGATTTTCCAAGGAAACCGGTGATTACAGCTCCGGCAGAAATACCGGCCAGATTCATAATTCCATAGCCGGTTGCCCGGTAACGGGGCGATACAAACTGGCAAAGAATGGGCATATTATTCACGTCGAACATACCAAAACCAAAGCCAAAAAGAATTCCACCCAGTAGTATCATTTCAATGCTTACGGCATATCCCAAAAGAAAAAGCGATGGAATCGTCAATGCCATTCCGATAGCTCCGATGAAAACCCTTCCCTGTAAATTTTTCTGCACCCAACGGTCCGAAAGGTATCCGCCAACGATTACCCCCACGAGCGAAGCCAGAGCAGTAGTTATAGTCGAAATCGGACCGGCTTTTGCCATGTCCATGTGGAGCGCATCGGAGAATAAAGTTGGCAACCAGCTTTTGACCGCCCATCCCGGAAAACTCGGCGCCGAAAAATTAAACAGGATGACCCAGAAAGCAATGTTCGTGAAAAGGATGCCCAAACTTTTCCAGGCCTGACTGAATTCCATGCCAACTGATGTTTTTTTGGTCAGGTCAACTTCGTATCCTTTCTTTTCTCTCAGGAAAAGTAAAAGAACAACACTATAAGCCATTCCCAGAAATCCGAAGGAATGAAACGTCCATTGCCAGGAAAAAAGACTGGCAACTGTCGCGCCAAAACCACCAAAAGCCTGACCGAGATAAACTCCGCTAATGTGAATACCAATAGCTATGGAACGGGTTTTTCCCTGGTGGTAGTCAGCAATCAGCGCCAAACCTGCCGGCATGTAAAATGCTTCGCTAACGCCCATGATGGCCCGAAGGATATACAATTGATCGAATGTTTTGGCAAAGCCCATAGCCATTGTAACCCCGGACCAAATAAACAGACTGCCTACAATCATCCATTTACGGTTGAGCCGGTCAGCAATTATTCCTGAAATTGGACTCATAAAAGCATAGATCCACAGGAATATGGCCATTAACCGGCCAAAATTTTCGGCCTTGGCCAGTTCGGCAATATCGACCATCATGGAAGGTTTCATGGTCGAAAGCATTTGGCGGTCGAGGTAATTTAGCAAAGCCACAAACCACAACATTCCAACCACTAACCAAGGGTAAATTTTCTTTTGTTGCATTTTCAAATTTATATCAAAATTCCAATCTAACACCGATCAGTAATTTCCATAAGAAAAGGCCACTTCCGGAGAAGCGACCTTTTCATCAGGAAAATTATATTTCCTTTGTTGAAGAAACTTATGGAGCTACTTCGAAAGAAAAGATCAAAACATTAGTTGACTTACCAACCTGAGGAGCATTTGGTGGTGCTATTGATGCAAAAAAAGCGATTTTCATCGAAGTGTTAGTCAATTCTTTAACAATGCATTCGCTCACAAAATCATGTAACCCAATAAATCCGCCAGCCGAGAAGCTCAATGTCATTACATCATTATAGGTAATGTCCTTTGCTGTAATTCCATCAGCGGTAGTAGATACGGTCAGATTCTTTTTTTCATTCAAAGCATAGGTAAGTCCTGTTGGAGGAGTGTAAGGTGTTGCATAGGTCAAACCTGCACCACCGCCTGCAGCAGTTGGAACATTAGCAATACCATTTACAGTACAATATACCAAACCTGAGAAAACACCTCCGCCTTTAGGACTTATGGTTAATTTACCGTCGTTGGTCAAAAGGTACTCATCGGTGTACACTTGCGGCATTCCAAGCATGGTTAAAGTTCCGGCAGGATATGTTTTGAGAACTGTTAAGCTTGCATCGGGAGCAGCACCAATAATTTCAGCAGTGGCTGCTATTCTCCATTTTTTTCCTGCGGTTGTAATACCAGCCAGCATCTGCTTTAGGGTCATAGCCGGAATGGTAACTTTAGCCGTATTAACAACTGTTCCACCACCACCGGTAACGGTAAGAGTTACCGTAAAATCCTTACCAAATTCAGCATAGGTGTGTACCGGATTCTGTTCTGTAGATACTGCAGAACCATCTCCGAAACTCCATGAATACGAATTAGCATCAGTTGCTACGACATTAAAGGTAACGACATTGCTAACAACGGTCGAACTTATCTTGGCCGTTGGCGCGGGAGTATCTTTTTTGCATGATGCAAAAAGAATCAGTCCTAAAAAAAACAAACTGGTTAATCTAAAATACTTTTTCATACGAGTACAATTTTTAATTTAAGTGAATATTGAAATTATTTTTTAAAGTAAATCTTACGATAATAAAAAAAAAACTAAAAGCTGGATTGGAAAATTCATTTCTGCCGTTTGTTTGTCACAAACAGCGCTTAATTGATTAAATATTTTTCAAAAAAATCATTCATTTTTAATTGTGAAAATTCATTAACCCTCAACGCTGCATCCATTGCATGTGGCCAAAGCGGAACCCGGTAATACACATTGGGAACTCCCAAACTATCCAACTTTGCTTTAAATAGATCCGACTGACTGATTGGAACCAGATTATCCGAAGTACCGTGAAGGATCATGGTTGGCGGATCATTCTTATCCAGGTATTGAATCGGCGAAGCTTCGCGGTAAAGTTCCGGATTTTCTACGTATGAATGTGCGATAAATGACGTTACCAACGGCTGGCTTCGGGCATAGTCTGTAGTCATGTCAATTGGCCCGTAAATATCAACAACCGCCCTGATGCGATGCCTGTTGGGAGAAGCGAAGATTGAATCATTCGCAGCTCCCGGCTTCTTCCATTCGTAAGCTGCCATCAAAGCCAGATGCGCGCCAGCAGAACCGCCCACCAGGGCAATATGGTCGGGATTGTATCCATATTCATCGCCATGCTTGTAAAACCATTGAACAGCATCTGTAATATCTTCAACACAAGCCGGGTATGGGCCGTCCTTTAAAAGTCGATAGGAAACCGTTGCGGTGATATACCCCTTTTTGGCAAAAGCAACCAGGTAAACCAGGTAATCCGATCGCTGACCGCTCCGCCAACCGCCACCATGAATAAACACAAGAAGTGGTGCAGGTTTCTTAATGTTTTTTGGAATATACATATCCAGCTGAAGTGATTTCCCGTCCACATTTTTATATTCGATGTTTTTGATTTCCTGAATATCTTCAGGAACGGCAGGTGTCATATTGATCATTTTTTCCAGGCCTGTTCCAACAGCAAGGTAATCCAGAATTTCAAAATGATAACCTATGGGTGGTTTTTCAGGGTAAATCACAGACCAGATTCTCGGTGTAACCATCAGCAAGACAAAAAGAATGATTACCAGCAAAAAGCCTTTTAAAATGCGTTTAAGAATTCCTGACTTCATAAGAAAATTTATTTTATCTGATATCTATATGGCTTCGACTGGCTTACCAGACAACCACCTATTACAGGTATTGTTCAAAAAAATCGCTCATTTTCTTCTCCGAATAAACATTGACCCGCTGGATGACTTCCATGGTGTGCGGCCATAGCGGGACCTTGTAATACACATTTGGAACACCCAGACTGTCCAGCTTTGCCTTTAATTCATCCGACTGGCTGATCGGAACAATCTGATCGGAAGTTCCATGAAGAATCATTGTGGGCGGATCGTTCTTATCCAGATAATGGATCGGTGAAGCTTCCAGAAAAAGGTCTGGAGCCTCGGCATAGGTATGTGCCAGAAAATCGGTTACTGTGGAATTGGTTCTTGAAAATTCGGTAGTCAGATCACTCGGGCCATAACTGTTAACGACTGCTTTGATGCGATGACGAAATGGCGAAACGCTTGCTGAATCGGGTTTTGTGCCGGAATTTTTCCATTCATATGCAGCCATCATCGAAAGATATCCTCCAGCCGATCCTCCAATCAAAGCAATTCGGTCAGGATCATATCCATATTTTTCTCCATTTTTATAAAACCATTGTACCGCATCGGTAATATCTTCAACACAAGCCGGATATGGCCCATCCTGAAGCACGCGGTAGGAAACCGTTGCGGTAACATAGCCTTTTTTGGCAAATGCCAGAAGGTAAACCAGATAACTTTCACGGTCAGCACTTTTCCAACCGCCACCAACAATGAAAACCAGTAATGGAGCGGGTTTGGTAAGGTCTCTTGATTTATAAAGATCCAGTTGAAGTGATTTTCCGTTGATGTTTTTGTATTCAATGTTTTTCAGTTCTTCAATTTCCGAAGGAATGGCAGGAGTTTTATTGATCAGATCTTCAAGTCCAACCATAAATGCCAGGTAATCAAGAGCTAAAAAATGATAACCGACCGGAGGTTTTTCAGGATTTAAGGCTGACCACAGCCGTGGTGTAACCATGAGAGAACAAAAGGCAACAAGCACAACCAACAGGCTTTTCAGAATCCGTTTTACAATTTTATATTTCACCTGCGTGCTGATTTAATTCCTTGCTTAAAATCCACCACTAAATTGAATCTACTCATTTTCTAATCTCCAAATATTCAAATTCATTTTTCATTCAATTCGCTCAGCATTTCCTTCAGATTCCGGTGTATAGTCGGCGCTGTTTCGGGTCCCAGTGAATTCTCTTCGCCATATGGTGCGCCATCTTTGCCATAAGTAAACGGAGCCTTTTCGTCCCATTGGCTTTTTGGAACGATGTATCCGATTTCGTCGTTAGCAAGGCCAAAAATGAATTTGTATTTGCCTTTCATCATATCACGGACTGCAGGTACTTCGACTGGTTGGATATTATAATCCTGACCTTCCGGGGCTTCAACGCCACCATTGATGATTTCAGGGTAAACTTCGCCTGGAACAGTTGCAAACTCCAGAGGACCGATTTTGAAAACGGCCATTTCGGAGCGCATTTTCATCCAGCCAGTTGTACCGCGATCCAATACACTCAAGGTTGTTCCAAGCTGAAACATCGTATTTGCAATCGGCATATATAGTGTCCGAACAACCAATAAAATCCCCGCAGTATCAATCACTTCAGCCGGATGATCCATGGCATTCAATACCAAAAGCGACAACTGTTTTCCCTGTGCTGCTGCTTTTTCAAAAGTCGGTTCTTTAAATTTCTGACCAGTAAACGGGTCTTTGATGGTCAATCGTGGATGCGTGGTCATCAATCCGCCAACCGATGCGCTGATGTAAACGGCAACCCCACCGATTCCCGGCTTCATTAGCTGATCGCCATTGAAAACTCCTTTTTCAACGCCTTCGCGAACAAAATGAGGAAAATCGGAAGAAAGCAATAAATTATCGCTCCATAAAGTTTCCGGATGATCTCCCCAACTGATGAGCGATCCAAGAGTTTTTCCGTTTTCTATGTCGATGGCTTTAATTATTCTTAATCCGGAATCCATAACTATCGGTTTCCGGGTATCGATCGCCAAAGAATCAGCACCATGCAAATCCTGAGAAATTTCCAGGTGTGCAGGCCGAAGGTTTTTAACAGCTGCCTGAATGGACTTTGCTATCTGGTTTTTCACATATTCCATATGTGCCTTGTTAATCCCGCAATGATAAGGAGAAACGCCCCAAAGCCCAATCAGATCAGGACCTTCGTGGGTATGGGTTGAGGAAATAATGGTATAGGTAATTCCAGCATCGGAAGGAATTCGTTTCCGTACATCGATGACATCGTCGTTCATGAAACCGATCGCATCAAGTGAAACAATGGCAATTCGTGATTTACCATCGTCGATAATCATGGTCCTGGCCCAAAGGTCATCGTGGATACCATTGGCCGGACGATTGTTCCCAAACCCTGCAATACAAACCGGATCAAAAATCCCGTTGCCGTTACCATCGGTAAACGAATCGCCCTTTTCAGGTTCATATTCAGCATTCCCGTCTTTATCCACCCATCGGTCCGGAACGGCAGGAGTTACGGGAAAAGCGGCAAAACCGGCCGATAATTGCGAAGGTTTTTCGCTGACAATTTTCAAGTCGGCTTTATAACCGGGATTCCGGTCCTTCAGATTAGAATAAAACCAGACCAGAAATCCTGCAATAACAACGAGTAAAATGATTCCCAGCACTTTAAAAAACCGTTTCATATCTTGAATTTTAACAGGTAAACGCCGTACCTGATTTTATTTGAATTATTTCTTGTAATGTTTGTCGCGTTCATCATCTTCATTATCGAGTGGCGGACCTTGTTCAATTTTTTGCCAGTCGATGGTTTTGTTGTATTTTTTCATTGCCAGTTCTGCATTGAACACGCGCGAATCGTGCAGTTCAAGCGTGTAAGGTGTATAATCAGGTTTCGATGTGAAAAAATCCTGAAGTAGTGAACCAGTCAAATCAAACTGATTGACGTAAGGAACGTTCAAAATATTGTAGATGGTTTTCAGGATTGACCCGAAATTCGCATGAGTGTGCGATACATATCCCTTTTTCACATATGGACCGGCCATCATCAGCACCGAGCGGTGTGCATCGATATGGTCTACCCCACCCTGAGGATCGTCTTCAGTAATAATAACCAGCATATTTTTCCAGTATTTGGTTCGCGAAAGGAAATGCAATATCCGGCCAACGGCCAAATCATTATCCACCATAAACGACTGCGGATAAGTATAACCATCTTCCGGACGGATACCAGCGCCATGATCGTTTGGAACCTGCATGGTAATTAATGATGGCAGTTTTTCTTTCCCTTGAATCCATTTGCCTGTAAATTCGCGTTCAAACTGTTCCATACGGTACTGATCCGGGATATTGGTATTAAATCCTGCATAATCGTGGCTGGTTCTGGTGAAGAGTGCATTTTGCATGGGCACCATTACTGCATGTGCAGCACCTGTATTGGTGTCGTTCCATTCTTCCCGAACATGCCCGGTTTCATTCGCTTCACCAAAATTATAAAAGGAAACTTTCTTACGTTCCAGCGCCTCCCAAAGACCACCTATTTCGGCATAATCTTCCGGATCAATACTTCCGGTAGATGCGGGGAAACGCCTACCCGGAGCTTTGGAAAAAAGCCCGGAAGTCTTGGAAACACTGGCATTGGCTTCCACCCATTCATTTGGAATAACTCCGACCATCCAATGGTGGCCATGAATGGAAGCATCGCTGTCGCAGTAATAATTATCAGAAAATGAGAACTGTCGTGCTGCCTTGATGTGATTTGGACTTATTCGGAGAAATGGAAATTTCGTTCTGAATTCTACAGGCAAGGTATAACTATTGTTCACACCAAAACGGGCAAGCGTACTGTCACCAGCAGCATTTTTCATCTGACCAAAAATTTCATCATAAGTCCTGTTTTCTTTGGTGATATAGACCACATATTTGATTGGTGATTTTCTCAAACCAGGCAAAGCTGGCAATGGATTTTTAGGATCATCCGCAATAGTGGTAATTTTAAAGGTATTATCTATCGACTGTTTTGTATAAACGGCCAATATCGTTGCATCAGGCATTGCCACTTTTTGGAAAGTTCCGAGTTGAATATCACCTATATAATACCCCTGAACCGGAGGAACAAAACCTTTTCCGCCATTAGGACCAGCACCTAATCCACGGCAGGTTATGATGTAAATTTCCTTTTCGTCGGCTGATAATTTCACCCGTGTTGGTCCCCATCCGGAAGGAATCAGGCCCTTAGTTTTTCTGGAATCCACATCAATAACTGCTACCGCATTAAAACCAAGGAGCGCAACATAAAGCGTTTTTTCGTCTTTGCTGAGTGTAATTCCAAACGGAAGCGAACCGCGGTATTTGTCAATTTTCGGATTAACTAAAACGGGAATATCGCCGATCAGCTTGTGATTTTTGTAGTCGATGATAGAAATGTTATCATTGGTTGCATTGGTCACATAGGCAAACTGTTTTCCAACGGCTATCGAATTTGGACTGGCACCGCCAACCACTTCAGCACCTTCTATCATTTGCCCGATCTGATGGCCGGTTTTAAATTTATCCACGACTTTATTTGTCTGCAAATCGATGGTAAAAACACTCATGGCATCCGGATGAAGCGGACTTCCCAATCCGGGAACCTTGCGTCCTTCAACTTCTGTTCCGTTAATTGATTCCGGAGTATTATTACCATACGGATGATGTGAAATCATTAGTGAATCAATATTTTTCGGCGTTGCACCGGTAATTAGCGGATAGGAATACATGCCCACATTGGCCACCAATGCAGTCTTTTTATCCGGACTTAAAGTCAATCCGAAAGGTAGCCTGCCAACCGGAATAGACGCTATAATTTTCCGGGTAGTCAGATCAATCCGGACCATCCTGAAATTTCCCCTGTCCAAAACAAGCAACTCATTGTTGGCATCATTCAGAACCAGGTCTGAAGTGAAACTATCGTCATATTCCACACCCCCAACCGTTCCGTTTAACGAAATGGAATCGGTACGGATCAGTTTTTCAATGTCGTAGGTGATTACCGCGCCGTTGTCGCCGCCACTGAGGTAAACAGTTTTTGAATCTCCGGAAAATGCAACTCCCAAAAATGATCCTTTCGATAAAGGGGATTTTATTTTGCCATCGTAGCTTGGTACGCGGGTTGAGCCCAAAGTCTGAAGATCAAGGATAGTAAATACTCCGTTATGGAGAGTAACCGATTTTTTACCATCGGGCGAAATGTCCATTCCATAAGGGTCGTTTGTTATTTGAATTAATTGGCCGGCCGGAGTAGCAAACCGCCCGCTTGGTAAAATGGTTGTGCCACCCTTGTTTATTTGGGTAAACTGGTTTCCGGCAGGAACGGATAAGATTTCAACTTTCTTTTGAGCCGGCAAACTATACACTACTAAGGCAAAAAGTACAATTAGCGAAAAGCGAAGGATTAAGTTCATCTGTTTTTCTGTATTTTGAATTGTTAAACTTCAAATCGTTGGTTCTATTTTTGAATCTTCGAAGTATCCATTTTTATTTCGTTTGATCGTACTATTGCCCATTAATTTTTTGATAAAACTTCACGTAGTCCACGATAAAGACATCAGGAAAAATACTTTTGGAGATTTCCTCTTTATTTCCGGGATATTCCATACTGAGGATCATATATTCGTCGATATTTGATATTCCGGTAGTTACTTCATAAAACCGATATCCATCGACATAGAAAACATATTTGTACGGAAACCATTCCAGACCAAAAGTATGAAAACCTTCACCAACTCCTTTCAGGTAACTTTGCATGCCATGGGTCGATTGCTGGTGCGGTCCGTAGGCCCAGTGGACATTGTGTGAAACAATATCGGGCCCGAGTTTCCTGAAACACTCCATAATATCGATTTCAGCGCCGTAAACCGCAGGATCTTCGCCCTGTGATATTTTTGCAGACTGAATCCAAAAAGCTCCCCATACGCCTCCGGGCGATTTCTGAACCTGTGCACGACATTCGTAATAACCGTATTTCGACATAAACAAACCCTGGGTTCCAATGGCACTTCCCAGCAGACTGTCACCTTTTTGTAAAGCATATAGTTTTACGTAGCCATCTTCAACCTTCACTGCCTCTTTCGAAACGTATGCAATAGCTCTGGCTCCGATTCCACGAACTTTCCATTTGGTAGTATCTAATTGATTTCCATTAAATTCATCTTGCCAGAATAGCTTATAACCCAGTTCTTCAGGCGTGTATTTTTTATCTGACATGGGACCTTGTGCAGGTCGTTGAGCATAGCCGATGTTGGCCAGAATTAATGCGATGATTAATGAAAATAGTATTTTCAATTTATGATTTTTTGAATTTATAAGACTTGATTTGGAAGACATAATTTTGAATGAAAATACCTTGTTTTGTATGCATAAAACTGTCTTTATGTAGTCACCCTGAACTTGTTTCAGGGTCTTTTCACTCAGAGATGCTGAAACAAGTTCAGCATGACGCGCTTCAATCGTTTATGAATGTAACACGGGAATACGGCTAATTATTTTTAATCCAATCTAATGATAAATATTTGATTTTTTGGTTCGGCGATTCCTTCTGAAACTGAGCGGTTAAAAGCAATGATTCTCCCGTCATTCGACCAGACCAAATTTGATGGAGTTCCTGCTGTTTTAGCAGTCAGTCTCTTGTATCTCTTTTCAAACGGGCGATCTGAAACCTCGCACTGTATTATGCTGTTGTCCCAAACATAGATGACGGATTTGTTGTCAGGACTCCACCGCACTCCGCTTTGAATACCTGAAATATGTTCTGTTAGCTGGGTCGCTTGACCCCCCGAAGGTGAAATCAGGAATATTTGCTGAATTCCGTTTTGATCTTTAGCTTGGAATGAGATCTTGCTTCCATCGGATGAAGAGCGAACCACTCCGCCACAACCCGGGTATTTACCATCAGCCGTAAAAGTCAGTCTTCGCTGAACGGTTCCTTTCGGCGGCATCGGGAAAGAATTGCGGGTTCCTTCGAGTGGCCCAAATTCGCCGGGCAAGTTGATTGAATCAGGAATATCCACCACAAAAAGTTCGTCAACCGGCCTACCATTTTTATCGCGAACACTGCCAATAAATGCCCTGGCAACCTGTTTGGTGCCATCAGGTTTGGCGTATCCACTGGCACCAATCCAGCTATCAGACGCGGCATTGCTGATTTCATCGCTTCCCGGTTTCGGATCAGGAACAACTCTTACCACTACTGCGCTGTACCATGTTCCCTGAACATTTTCATCATTCACATCCACAGCCACCGGGTGTTGCTGATTTGAAACCGCAACAGTCCGTAGGTTCCACTTGATGCCGGTCGAATCTTCCATGTGTTTCATGATGGCATCGTTGTAGGTAAAACCAACCCATTTGCCATCACGACTGAATTCATGTCGATGCGTACCGCCGCGTAATGCTCCTGGCGTGAAAGGGAAAGTTACATCTCTTGAATCCATATTTATAGCTACATTGGGTTGAACATCTTTTACAATCACGCCTGTTCTTCGCCATTGCTGATATGGATTTGCCTCGGTACAAACCGGTAATCCGTGAATAAAAATCACTTTATTTTCAAGCGGGTGATAACTGGCAGCCCCGGCACCCGGACCAAAATCTTTGTTATCAGGAATTCCGAAGAGAACCTGGTTTTCACCGGTTTCGATATTCACCCTTTCTACGGAAGGACTTCCTCCGATGCCGCCAACACCGGTCCGGGTATCGTAAACCAGCCATTTCCCGTCCGGCGAAAAGTTGTCGTTGTTATCCAGATCATGGTTTTTGGAATTATCGCTGGTAATCTGAATTTCTTTCATCTGTTTTTCAGTTGTGGCACAAGAACCTAATAGCAAAGTTCCCAGTATTAGATTGGATTTTAACTTCATTTTTCGAGCTTTAATTTTAATGTTCATTTCGAAATTCCAGACCTGATGTTTATTATCTTCAATTCAATATAAACAGGTTAAAATCGAGTTGAACTGCTATTCATTCTTGTTTTTTACTTTCAACTTTAATCACTTCATATACCGGATTTTCAACAATTATGCATTTGTCCGGACAATCTCATTGCCAAGCGAAAACAAAATATTGAATCAGATAAAAGTATATCTGCCTGATGCTAAATACTTCCGTTATTTTGGATAATGCGCATTAAATATTAACCTGAAAACAACCACTGTACAACTATTCATAGTATCTCCATGATTTAAAACAAAAAACTACGAATGAATTGAGAAACTTCTGCCATACTGATGATCTTGATTGATCCAAATGGCTAAAATCAATATGGGTAAAGCAACTAAGATGTAAAGGGGTAAGTTGAAATTTTTGAACATTTAAAATGCGACGCTTAATAGTTCTATTAATTATACTTAATTCTGGAATCCTGGAATCAAATAAAAAAAAAGGCCATCCGTCAGTTGACAAATGGCCCTTTTATATTTCTGAAATTGGATTAAAATCTACTTGGCATAGCTGATAGCACGCATTTCGCGGATCACAGTAACCTTGATCTGACCCGGATAGGTCATTTCGTCCTGAATACGTTTGGCAATATCAAACGATAATTGTTCTGATTCCTTATCGCCAATTTTGTCGCTTCCAACAATTACACGCAGTTCGCGGCCGGCCTGAATAGCATAGGTTTTCAGTACTCCAGGATATGAAAGTGCCAGCTCTTCCAGCGTTTTCAGACGTTTGATGTATGACTCAACCACTTCGCGGCGTGCACCCGGGCGGGCACCTGAAATTGCATCACAAACCTGAACAATCGGTGCCAGCAAGGTGGTCATTTCCACTTCATCGTGGTGGGCACCAATAGCATTGCAGATATCCGGTTTTTCCTTGAAACGTTCAGCCAGCTTCATACCCAGAACAGCATGTGGTAATTCCGGCTCATCATCGGGCACTTTACCAATATCGTGCAACAGTCCGGCACGCTTGGCAGCCTTTGCATTCAGTCCCAATTCAGTTGCCATGATGGCACAAAGATTGGCCACTTCGCGTGAGTGTTGCAACAGGTTCTGTCCGTATGACGAACGGTATTTCATTTTACCAATCATTCGGATCAGTTCAGGATGCAAACCGTGAACGCCCAAATCGATGGTGGTCCGTTTACCGGTTTCAATAATTTCTTCTTCAACCTGTTTGCGAACTTTCTCAACGACTTCCTCGATACGGGCCGGGTGAATACGGCCATCGGTAACCAGTTGATGAAGTGCAAGGCGGGCAATTTCGCGGCGAACCGGATCAAATCCTGAAAGTACGATGGCTTCCGGAGTATCATCCACAATGATTTCGACACCGGTAGCAGCTTCCAAAGCACGGATATTCCGACCTTCGCGACCAATAATGCGTCCTTTGATTTCGTCGCTTTCGATGTGGAAAATGGTCACTGAATTTTCAATAGCCGTTTCGGTTGCGACACGCTGAATGGTTTTTACCACCACTTTTTTGGCTTCTTTATTAGCCGAAAGTTTGGCTTCTTCCATGATTTCGTTGATGTACGACATGGCTTCAGTCTTTGCCTCATTTTTCAGCGATTCAACCAGTTGGGCTTTAGCTTCATCGGCAGAAAGTCCTGACAATGTTTCCAGTTTTTCCAGATGTTTCCGGTGAAGGGTTTCCACTTCAGCTTCTTTCTTTTCCAGAAGTTCAAGCTGATTGGTCAGGTTTTCGCGGATAATGTCAACTTCATGTTTTGAAGTTTCGAAATCTTTCACCTCGCGGGCAAGTTCGTTCCGACGCTGATCAATCGAAGTTTCGCGTTGTTTTAGTTTGGCTTCGAAGTTGTTAACCTTGATGCTCTTCTCGTTGATGTATTCTTCATGTTCCGATTTTAACTGGAGAAATTTCTCTTTGGCCTGCAAAATCTTGTCCTTTTTAATCACTTCGCCCTGAGCTTCAGCTTCAGTAACGATTTTACTCTTTTTGCTTTTCAGAGCAGTGTTCCACATAAAATATGAGAGAACCCCACCTCCCAAAAGGCCGGCAATTACGTATATTAATACCTCCATTTGTTATTTTATTAGACTTGTTTATATTAAAAAAAACCCGCATTTCTGATTCAAAAACCGGGTATCCCTGAGAATACCGGAAATCAAATTAAAAATGCGGGTATCGAACCGATGATAAAATTTATTCCTTCAATGACAAATAATCACCCAAATCCTCGTCAAGTTTCTTCAACTCATCAAACATTGGCGATTGATTAACTTGTTCTTCCAATTCAATAGTTTTCAAAACAAACTGAAAAGCAGTCATCGCAAGCATATCCTGCGAATCGCTATTGACATACCTTTGACGGTACTGAAGAACAATATCGTTTATTATTTTGGCAGCTTTCCTATGTCTCTCCTCAAACTCCCGGTCAACCTTTAACGGATATGTTCGTCCGTCAATCTTAATATTTATGGAAAGCTTCTCTGTCATTTATTGGTGTATTACTTGTTTAATAGAGCAATACATTTATCAATTTCCCGCACTATTTTTTGTATTCTGTTTTTTGCATCTTTATTTTCATCATCCGATGCAAGCAACATTTTTGCTAATTTCAAATTATCGTATTTCTTCTGAAGTAAACTGTTTTCCTGATGAATCTGGCTGATGGTTTTCTCCAGGTCTCCAATTTTTCCATCCAATTGGTTTTTCTCCTGCTTAAGTGCTTCGTTTTTAGCGATAATCTGCTTCACTTTGGCCTTAAAATCTACCAGCAAATTCTTCTCCTGATCAGTCATTTTGGGTTACTTTCACTCGAAAACAAATCCTTTATTCATTGTAAGAAACATGACCAATGAAATGCTTTCCATTTCATCAAGGTATGTTTCATCGACAAAATTAACATTTTTGGCCAATACAAGAAATTTGCATTCATTTTATTTCGTTTGAAACAGAAATAGATTCTGTCGAGGCGTAAATAAGTTTTATATTTTCGCAGTCCAAACCTGGCATATGAAACATCTTTTAAATATTCTGCTTTTTCTGACCATCGGGCTTTCAGTCCGTTCACAGCATCTTGATCCAATTGATCCAAACTACTTTGCTGCTCCGCTAAAAATCCCATTTTTCCTGGCCGGAAACTTTGCCGAATTGCGACCGAATCACTTTCATGCCGGAATTGATATAAAAACCCAGGGTAAAACCGGGCTTCCTGTTTATGCCGCGGCAGCTGGTTACATTTCAAAAATAACCATTTCACCATCGGGATACGGCAATGCCATGTACATTAACCATCCGAATGGAACCACCACAGTTTATGGTCATCTCGAAAGCTTTGCGCCGCAGGTTGAAGAATACATCCGAAAAATTCAATACGAAAAGGAAGTCTTCGCTATCGAACAGGAAATTCCGGAAGGAACATTTCCGATAAAAAAAGGTGAACAAATTGCCAGAAGCGGTAACGCAGGAAGTTCAGGCGGACCACATTTGCATTTCGAAATACGGCGTACAAAGGAACAAATCGTTCTGAATCCGCTGTTGTTTCATATGCCGCTAAAAGACGATATCAAACCAACGATTCAGGCGGTAATGGTTTACCCGGTTTCGGAAGATGCAACGGTTTCCGGAAAGCAAGTTCCGCAGAGGTTCGAAACCGTTTTGGCCGGAAATACATATCAGATAAAAGCAAATCCAACGATTCAGGTTTATGGAAAAATTGGTTTTGGAATTCAATCTATTGATAAGCTTGACGGAAATCCGAATCAATGCGGTATCTACTCAATGAAACTCACTGTTGACAATGAACTTATCTTTTCTTTTACCCTGGATGATTTTGCTCAGAATGAGTCAAGATACATCAATTCACTTCTGGATTATGATCGGGCCATCCGGACAGGTCAGCGACTATACAGGACCTGGCTTCAGCCGGGAAACAAGCTCAATATTTATGACACGGTGGAAAAGCGTGGAATCTATAAAGCTACCGACAAAAAGCTGCATCAGGTGAAATATGAAATTACCGATGCTTATGGAAACGAAACCAGCGTGGCATTTCAAATTCAATCCAAAGAAATTAAAATCACTCCAAAAGAATCAAAAGGCGAAGAATTTAAATACAACCGGAATAATCGCATCCGGAATGACGAACTTGAATTTTCGGTTCCTGAAGGAGCTTTGTATGATGATGTAGATTTTTTGTATTCGGAAAAGCCTGCGCTACCAAAATTCTATTCTCCTGTATTTCAGCTTCATAATGCCTTTGTCCCATTGCATTTTGCCTGTCCGTTGCGAATAAAAGCAGGCAATCTTCCGGCGAACCTTCAGGATAAAGCTATGCTGGCACAAATCGACCCCACTTCAGGCAAAATATATTCGGCAACCGGCAAATATGTTGACGGATGGGTGGAAGGAAATATCAAAATATTGGGAAACTATACGATTGCAGTTGACAATGTTGCTCCAAAAATCACTTCTTTGAGCATCGGAACCAAAAAACCTCAGAAAATTACCAACGATTTAAAATTCAAGGTAACCGATAACCTTTCTGGAATTGAAACCTTCCGGGGAACTATTGACGGGAAATGGGTTCTGTTTGAATACGATATGAAGAACAATTTACTCAGCTATACGTTTGATAAGGCAAGGTTTCAGTTCAATAAAAATCATTCGCTGGTTCTTGAAGTTACCGATTTTAAAGGCAACGCAAGTACGTACAAGGCTAATTTTCACAAATAATGAAAACCTATCTGAGCATTGGTTGTATGTCGGGCACCTCGCTGGATGGACTCGATTTGGTGGCCTGCAGGCTGACCTTCGATTCCTCCTGGAAATTCGAGGTTTTGAAAGCAGTCACTATTCCCTATTCACACAAATGGGTTTCCAAATTGTCCAATGCTGCCGAATTGAATGCCCTCGATCTGGTCTTGCTGAATAACGAATACGGTAAATTTATCGGCAAACAGGTCGCCGAATTCTGCTCCGATCTCCCCGAAAAACCTGACTTGGTTTCCTCCCACGGACACACCGTTTTTCACAGGCCGCAGGAAAGACTCACACTTCAGATTGGAAACGGTGCAGCAATTGCCGCATATTCAGGATTGCCGACTGCCTGTGATTTCAGGAGTTTGGATGTTGCGTTGAAAGGTCAGGGAGCACCGTTGGTGCC
>JBAWZG010000027.1:0-27555 GCA_037143155.1 Bacteroidia bacterium | reverse complement strand
GAGAATGGAAAGGAAATTCTACTGAGAAAAGTCAAGAATTGGAAAATTGAATACAATGACGAAAGTATCCGAAAGATACTGAAGCATTTTAAGCTGAAACTTGCTCAGGATTTGTACTACAATGTGTCGATCGGAAAGATAGATCCGCTTGATATTAAAGAGATTCTGGTTGAGAAAAAAGAGGTTTCAGCAAAACTAATTGTGGCTGAAGTTTTGCCGAAAGACAAAGTTCAGGAACTCGATTTCTCGGCTGGTGATGATTACCTGGTGATAGACAACAACCTTAAAAATGTAATTTACAAGCTGGCGCCATGTTGTAATCCAATTTTCGGTGACGATATTTTCGGATTTGTAACCATCAGTGAAGGAATAAAAATTCATCGGGCAAATTGTCCGAATGCACCGCAAATGATCGAGCGATACCCGTACCGCTTTATCAAAGCCAGATGGCAGGATACCAAAAAGAAAACTTCATTTCAGGCGATCGTCCGGATATCAGGTACCGATGAGATCAATATTGTGGGCCATATTTCACATGTCATTTCGAAGGATATCGGCGTTCAGATGCGATCCATAAATATCGACTCAAACAATGGTGCGTTCGACGGAACTTTGCGCGTTTTTGTGAACGGACTCGAACATCTGGACTTCTTGATGAATAAGCTGAAAGGAATCAACGGGGTTGTTTCGGTCTCAAGAGCAGATTAATTTCAGGAATAAGCCAAGGGGAAAAGCAAAAATAAATCAGGAAAAAAGGAAAGAATGGACATTACTGAAGCGAAAAAATTGTTTGATCAAAATGAGTTAAATAAAGCTCTGGAAATGCTGGATCTATTGATTTTGGAAGATACTTCTGATTTCTATTCACTCCTGCTTCGTGGCCGCATTTATTATAAAATGCAAAAGTGGGGCGATGCCATGAATGACTATTCTGCAGTACTCGAAATTAATCCGGAGAACCATGAAGCTAAATCCGGAATAGTGATGGCAAGAAGTATTCTGGGCTATTTCACTCCGGATATGTTCAATCCTTAAATTGTTAATTTTTTTTAATCTTAATTCATACGATTAGGATTTTTGAAGTTAATTACTATTTTTGGCTTCGATTTATTATATATTTTAAATAAAAACCCAAGTTAGAAACCTTTAAAAAGATGAATATGAAGCGATTATTTTATGTGTTTATTATGTGTATGAGTGTTTTGGCTGTGAATGCTCAGGTGGTTGAGAAAACCTTTGCTGATTTGAAAAACGAAGGAAACGCAGCCATCAAGATCAAAGATTACCCAAAAGCTCTTGATCTTTATGAGCAAGCATTGGTCAAATGGGGAGACAAACCAGTTGCTGATACCTCCATGATTTACAATATGGGGATTTGCGCTATCAGTGCAAAAAACTACGAAAAAGCCTTGAAATATTTTGATCAGGCTATTTTGATGAACTACAAAAAGGTGAATTCATTACTTTATAAAGCTGAAGTTTACAGACTGACAAAGAATGATGCAGAAAGCCTGAAAACCCTTCAGACAGCATTGACTATTTCCCCTGAAGATGTGAAGGTGAAAGGCAAACTGGCTTCTTATTATGTGAAAGAAGCTACTGTTTTCTATTCAAAGGGAAGTGAAATAATGACAAAAGTTAACGAGCAAATTACTGCAGGTAAATTGAAGACTGGCGAAGAACAGAAACTCGCTGAAAAACAAGCTGTTGAAGCGTTCAAAAAAGCATTGCCATTGGTTGAAAAGGCATTAGGTTATGATGCAAATAATGCAACTGCCAAGCAATTAAAATCTGCTTGCGAAGCCGCGATTAAGGGATAGTAAATACTTTTGATCTATAAACGAGGTCGTCCAAAAAGGCGACCTCGTTTTGTTTTTGCAATTTACTTTTAGCAGGTTGTTCAAGAGAAAAGAGAAAATCTTTGTTCTTTAATATAGATTGGTGCGATTTGAAAATAATATATACAGATACCTGTATATATTATTTTATGCTACTTTTACATTGAATATAAAGCTACGTCAGCTGGAATTTTTAGGGAGGATTTGGATATGGAATTTGTACAAAAGTATATTCTCGAATTAGTGACCATGTTTAACGAAATGGCGCCCTGGCTGCTTTTCGGCCTGGTGTTTGCCGGTTTACTGAAAGTCTATTTTCCGCAAAAACACATCGATCGGTATTTAGGAAAGCCAAATTTCAAATCGGCGGTCAATGCTTCTGTCTTGGGTGTGCCTTTGCCATTGTGCTCTTGTGGAGTTATTCCGACGGGCATTTCCTTTTATAAGAACGGAGCATCAAAAGGGGCAGTCAATTCATTCCTGATTTCAACTCCGCAAACCGGAGTCGATTCCATTTTTGCAACCTATGCCATGTTAGGCTGGCCATTTGCCATCATCCGACCTCTCGTTGCTTTTAGTACCGGAATTTTAGGCGGTGTTTTAACCAATTGGCTGATGAAAGAAAAGCCAAAACCGGAACCAGTTATTAATCCGATGTTTGCCGGCTTACGGCTCGATGTAAAAAAAGCTGATGCTGCATGTAACAATGATGAATGTGATTGCAGTGCACATCCCAAAAAAGAAACACATTCCTTGATCCGTGCAGCCAATTATGCATTCGTCGAATTACTTCAGGATATTGC
This sequence comes from Bacteroidia bacterium, assembly GCA_037143155.1. Lineage (GTDB taxonomy): Bacteria > Bacteroidota > Bacteroidia > Bacteroidales > Prolixibacteraceae > Aquipluma. The sequence goes on along the minus strand of JBAWZG010000027.1, from coordinate 24,914 downwards.
CAAATGGCTTTTACTTGGATTCCTTGCTGCAACCTTGCTTTCGGTGCTGTTGCCCGATGGGTTTTTTACCATGTTTAAAGGATATGGATTTATCGAAATATTGGTTGTTTTGGCCGCTTCGGTTCCGCTCTATATTTGTGCAACCGGCTCAATTCCCATTGCAGCGGTTCTCCTTATGAAAGGTGTTTCGCCCGGTGCTGCCCTTGTTTTTATGATGGCAGGTCCGGCAACTAATGTTGCAACCATTACCGTTCTTGGAAAAACAATGGGAAAGAAATCACTTTTTATTTACCTGGGTTCAATCATTGGCGGTGCAGTTTTCTTTGGATTACTGACCAACTTGTTGATTCCGGCTGATTTCATCCTAAGCAAAATGAACCATAATCATGGCGATGGTATGGCTCATGAAATGTTGCCGGGATGGGTTGGCATAACTTCATCAATAATCTTAATAAGCTCAATTATTTCAGGATATTTTATTGAACGATTTCAAAAAAACAGGAAGATGACACAGGAAAAATTTCAAACAATTAAGGTGGAAGGCATGACCTGCTCGCATTGCGAAGCCAGTATCAACCGCAACCTTTCGAAACTGGTGGGTATTGACGAAGTTGTTGCAGACAAAAATACTTCTCAGGTAAAAATCAGAGGCCCAAAAATTGATTATGCTGAAATTGAGCAGATTGTGACTGATCTTGGATATCAATACAAAGGAGCTGTTTAATGAACTGGATTGATTACTGTCTGGCTTTTCTGATTAGTATGCCCATTTTGGCAACCCTGGTATTGGGCGCATTTCTGGCCCGGAACGGAAAACACGCCATGGGCAAACCAACCATACAACCGGTATTTTTTTATACCGGTAAGTTTTTCCTTTTTATCGTTTGGGCACTTTTCGCAACGATTACTCTATTTTCGGAACTCCGGAATCAGGTACCTTTGCTTATTCAGGACCAGACACCTGAAGTTCAGAAACTCCTGGCTGTGATATTCCTGATTCCTGCTAATCTGATTCTGGTTCCTGCCTATCTTTCGATGGGAATTATTACACATATCGGCCTTCCCACCGGCCAGCATGAATTGCGTACCAGCGGAATATATCGTATCAGCCGAAATCCGATGTATGCCAGTTTTATATTTTTGAATACGGCGACTTTTCTTTATCTTCCCAGCATCTTTTTGCTGATCGTCATGCTCTACGGAATGATCGTTCACCATTTCATTATTTTGGGTGAAGAAAAATACCTGAAAGGTGAGTTTGGTGATGAATTTGAGAAATACAAATCGAAAGTATCCCGGTATTTTTAAGTCAAAAAGGCAAAGATTCCTTGTCATTTATAAATCGTTAAGATACCTAAACCATGAAAAAGTACTTTTTTGCCCTGATTTCACCTGTGTTATTCTTGCTGTTTTCGTGTTCTACCAAACAAACTGTTGAGACGCGGACAATTTCCAATGAAGTCCTAAAGGATAAAATAGCCGGAGGTTGGGCCGGTAAAATGATTGGTGTAACTTACGGTGCACCTACTGAATTCAGAGCTCAGGGTAAAACCTTTGAAGAACCGATCAACTGGATTCCTGCTGATGTGAAAGGATCAAAATGGCAGGATGATATTTATGTCCAATTGTCGTTTTTAATGGCGATGGATAAATACGGTATTGATGCTCCGGCAAAGAAATTTCAGGAGATATTTGCCAAAGCGGGTTTCCAATTGTGGCACGCCAATGTTCAGGCCCGAAAAAACTTCTATGACAGTATTTTTCCTCCGCAGTCCGGACATCCGGATAATAATATTCATGCCGATGATATTGATTTTCAGATTGAAGCCGACTACATCGGGTTCATGTGTCCCGGAATGCCGCAAACTGCCAACAAAATAGCTGATAAAATTGGCCATATTATGAACTTTGGAGATGGCGTTTATGGCGGCATCTTTGTTGGAGCACTTTATTCTGCTGCTTATTTTGAGAATGACATTTCAAAAATAATTGATCAGGCATTACTCTCTATTCCGGCAGAAAGTGATTATTCAAAAATCGTCAAAGATGTGATTTTACTTCACCAACATTATCCTTCCGACTGGCGGGCAGCGTGGGCCGAACTCGAAGCCAAATGGGGCAATGAACAGATTTGCGGAGCAGGTTCAAAGTTTAATATCGATGCCAAACTCAATGGAGCATTTATCGTGACCGGTTTGCTTTATGGCGATGGCGATCCGGCAAAAACAATGGAAATTACCGCTCGTTGCGGACAGGACTCGGATTGTAATCCGTCGAATGCCATGGCACTTCTTGGTGTGATTAAAGGATTTTCCGCGCTGCCCGTTGAATACCGGGACGCAGTTAAAGCAATGGGCGATACCATTTTTGTCAATACCAACTATTCATTCAATAAAGCGGTGGATAAAACTTTTCAGTACGCTCAAAAGTTGGCTGCTGAAAATGGTGGAGAATCAACTGATAAGGAACTGAAAATTAGGGTTCAGGCACCTCAGGCGTTTGCTTTGGAAGTTTCATTCCCGAAACTTGTTTTTGACAAAAGAATTAATGTGTCTGAAAAGAGTGTATCAAAAAAAGGAAACTGGGTAAATAGCGCCAAACCTAAAGATCCTACCAAGGTTGAATTTACTTCTCAGGCAGTTTATAGCGCGAGTTCTAATGATGAACTGAGTTTTGAGTTTGAAGGTACAGGAGTTTCATTGGTTGGAAACTGGTTCAAAGACGGCGGAAAAGCGGATGTTTTTGTGGATGGCGGATTTAAACGGACCATTGACTGTTACTTTAATTTTGCCAATCAGCAACACGAAAATATGGATTTGTTCCACATTACTAATCTGCCGGAAGGTAAACACACCATCAAGGTCGTAGTAAAAGGAGAAAAGCGTCCGGAAGCATTGGCTGCCAATGTTTATATCAATGAAATACTGGTATTTAAAACAGCCAACAAAATCAGTGATAACTTCAAGTTTTCGTTTCAGTAAAGGACGTCATTCATTGTTATTTGCTTAGCGTCATTTGATTGTCATTCAGGTCATTTGCTGAATAAGATAGATTACTTTTGATCGCCCAGTGACTATCAATGACCATAAAGACCATCAATGACCATCTAATGACATAACCATCAAACCATGAAACATCTGATTTTTCTGATACTTATTTTCATCTTATTCTTCGGATTTCAGCAACAGAGTTTTGGTCAAAAATCTTCCGAACCGGTTAAAATTATTTTCGATACCGATATGGGTCCTGACTTTGACGATGTTGGTGCTATCACCATTTTACATGCGCTTGCTGCAAAGGGCGAATGCCAGATTCTGGCCACTGTGGCAAGCGATGGATATCCTTTCATTGCACCGACACTGGAGGTTTTTAACCGCTATTTTGGTCATCCGGAAATTCCAATCGGAGTTCCCGGACCGGATGCACCATCTTTTTCTTGTCCAAATCACTGGAACGATTCTTTAGTCATAAAGTATCTTCCAAAAATCAAGTCTAACAAGGATTATCCTTCAGCAACAGAAGTTTACCGAAAAGCTCTGGCAAGTCAGAATGATAAAAGTGTGGTCATTGTAACGGTTGGATTTCTTTCCAATTTATCTGCATTGCTTCAATCACAACCAGACCAAAACAGTCCGCTCAGCGGTAGAGAACTGGTCGCACTGAAAGTGAAAAAATGGGTGGCGATGGCCGGGGGATTTCCTGAAGGAAATGAGTTCAATATCAACCAGCATACCTCAGCTTCAGTCAATGTGATAAATAACTGGCCGACACCGATCCTGTTTAGCGGTTTTGAGATCGGAGTAAAAATCATGACCGGGCATCAGGTGGCAACTCTCGGAAGCAAAGAAAGCCCGGTTCACTGGACCTACAAATATTGCTTGTCGAATTACGAAAAAAGGCAATCTGAAAACCGAAATTCGTGGGACCATACCGCTGTTTTGTGTGCAGTCCGGAATCCGGAAGATTATTTCTACGTAATCGGCAATGGCACATTTTCTTGTTTCCCGGATGGTTCAAATGCATGGAATCCGGATCAGAATTCAAACCATTCGTTCCTTGTTCATAAATACTCCTACAGCAAAATTGCATCTATCCTCGATGATTTAATGATGTTCGAACCACGGTAAACCGGGTAAAAGAAAAATTCAAAAATCCAATTTTCAGCCTGATTTTAATTTCCGGAAAAGCCATTCGCTCATTCAGAATCAGGGATTGATAGTTCATACCTATGGTTTAGAAACTGGTCTGATGAATGAATGGAAATTTTATTTCCTTTGAATCAGATATAAAAAGGATTTTTAAAAAGGATGAACACAGCCCAGTCATTTAAAGAATTTTTCCAAGCATCATTTCAGATTGAAAACGATCAGCATATCGCAGGTATGCATTCGGATGAATTCTTCACGGAGGTTATACGAATAACGCCAATTAAGCTTGAAATTCTTGAATCCTATTTGTTGGTGGGCAATTTCGATCTGTTTTACAAAACACTTTCTGATTTCAAATACCTGATTGAATTTTCTGACAATCTGAGCCGTTACTGGCATCTCTTGCGAGGATACTCTGAAGCAATGGGCAGACTAAAGGCCGATCTGTCAGTTAAGGGTTCAAAAAGATTGTACTTCGAATACTTTGAGAAGTATGGCGACCGCAGGTCACTTCGTGATGAATATTGGTTTGAAAATAAGCGTTGGGAGTTTCTGGATGAATTGCTTAATATTTATTACGAAGAAGATCTCCGTATTTTTATTTTGAAATACCAGCACAGGATGATCGAAAATCTTAAAATTTACTCATCGTTCATCGTGCTGTTTGTCAAAGATTTGAAAAAAATTCAATCTGCTTCCATGAAGCAAAAGATTAAAAAGTAATTCTTCGGCTTTTTGTATTTTTCTTCCTGTTTTCTTCCTTTACACGACTATCAAAATCTGATTTTTTTTTTGATTTTTTCTGCTTTAAAATAGCGTTTCAACCTGCAGCCCCGGTATCTTCTGTAATTATATTAATCAAAACGGTATTCCTTGATATTCATCATTTAAGGCCTTTCTTGCTGTAACGTGCTGATCAGTAGTTTAATGAATTTCTACATGTCTGGATTGAATTGTTAATGAATCTTATTATTTAGAAAGCGATTAAATTCCATATCGTATTGGAATACTGATTGAAGCTTGATACTTTTACGACAAACAATTTAACCAATAACCAATGAAGACTATTTTTGTATTTCTTTTCGTTGCCTTGCTTCAGGCCTCAAATGCTCAGGAACCAACGAAATGGCGTGGAGTAAATTCATCAGGATTTTATCCTGTCGACAAATTGTTAGCTGCCTGGCCTTCCGATGGTCCAAAAATCTTGTGGTCGCATGATGGTTTGGGACAGGGGTTTTCTTCACCGGTATTTGCCAACAACAAAATATATGTCAATGGAATGGTTGATGGCGAGGCGGTATTGTTTGAACTTGATTTAAACGGGAAAGTACTTCAGCAATTTAAATACGGAAAGGAATTTGTAGAAAGTTATCCTGGAGTTCGCTCTACACCAACCATTGTTGGCGATCTGGCCTATTTGCTAACCGGAAATGGAAAAATAACCTGTCTCAATCTTAAATCCGGAAAACCAGTTTGGGAGAAGGATTTCATCACTCAGATGGATGGATCTAATATTCAGTGGGGATATACCGAATCTTTGCTGATTGACGGTGATAAATTGTTTTGTACTCCAGGCGGAAAAATTAACAATGTGATGGCACTAAATCGCATGACTGGAGCAACAATCTGGAGCTGTCCCGGTTTGGGCGAATTATCTGCTTATTGTTCTCCGATTCTGATCAAATTGCCTGCACGTCAGTTGCTGGTGACTCACACCGCCAGCCATGTTGTGGGTATTGATGCAACAACCGGAAAATTACTCTGGAATTCAGAACATCCGAACGATTGGGCCGTTCATCCAAATACTCCGATATATTCTGAAGGTAAAGTATTCGTTTTCAGTGGTTACGGACAAGGTGCTGAAATGCTGAACCTTAGTCCGGATGGAAGTTCTGTAACCAAAGAAAGGGATGTAAAAAGCTTCGATAGTCGCATTGGCGGAGCCGTATTAATCAACGGTTTTATTTATGGATCGGGCGACAAAGATCGCAGCTGGCAATGTATCGATTGGAAAAGCGGAGAAGTGAAGTATTCATCAACCGAAATGGCAAAAGGTGTTGTAATTGCTGCCAATAATAAGTTGATAGGATATACCGAAAAAGGCGAATTGTTTCTGGCCGACGCCAATCCTTCGGGATTAAAAGTCATCAGTAAAGCCAAAGTTACTTTGGGAACCGAACAGCATTGGGCGCACCCGGTGATTGACAAAGGAATACTTTATGTCCGACATGGAAATACTTTGATAGCCTATCAGATTTCGGAATAAAGGAAAGGAAATTACAAAATATGACGATTTCAATAAAAGATAAACCTGCATTGATTCTCATTGATATCCAAAAGGGTTTTGAAGACCTGAACTATTGGGGTGGTCAGCGAAATAATCCTGATGCAGAAATCAATGCCGGCAAATTGCTGGCATTTTGGCGAAAAATGAAATTGCCTGTTTTTCATGCCAGACATTGCTCTTCAAACCCAAATTCCAGGCTTGCCGAAGGCCAGCCTGGGAACGAGTTTATCGATATTGTGACTCCTTCTGAGGGAGAAACAGTAATCAGGAAAAATGTGAATAGCGCTTTTATTGGAACCAATTTGAAAGAACTGCTTGATTCTGATCAGATTAAAATACTGATTATTGCCGGTCTCACCACTGATCATTGTGTTTCTACCACCGTGAGAATGGCCGGAAATTTTGGTTTTGATACTTTTCTGGTTGAAGATGCGACAGCTACTTTTTGCAAAAAAGGTAAGAACGGCCAGCTGTTTTCGGCAGAAATTATTCATGAAACAGCAATAGCCAGCCTGATGGATGAATTTGCCTCCATTGTTAAAACTGAGGAATTGTTGAGTTTATTGAATGATTTGAAATAGAAATTAACCAATCTCAGGAAAATGGATTCCTGAGACTATAAAATACATTAACCAATTAAATATGAAACAAATAAATCTATCATTTGCTCTCCTTTTGCTTGTTTTCTTTGCAGTCGCACAGCCGGTTCAATGGCGTGGTCCACAACGTGATGGTAAATTCCCGGACACAGGTTTATTGCAAAATTGGCCGAAAGATGGACCCGAACTGATCATGAAAGTGGAAGGAATCGGCAAAGGATACTCTTCAGTAGTTGCTACCGATAAGTATATTTTTGCCACCGGAATGATCGATACCCTTGATTATCTTTCATGCATCACGCCGGATGGACAAATCAAATGGAAAGTAGCCTACGGACGGTCATGGACCAAATCTTTTCCTGAAACCAGAAGCACTCCTACGGTTGAAAACGACCGGGTTTATATCATTAGCGGTACCGGAGAACTGGTTTGCCTGAATGTGGCTGATGGAATTATCCGCTGGAAAGTTAATGTGGATAAGGTATATCATTCGGAATGGCATATCTGGGGAGTTTCTGAATCGCCTCTGATAGTTGACGATAAAGTGATCTGTTCTCCGGGTGGAAATACAACTTCAGTAGTTGCGCTCGATAAAATGACCGGAAAGCTGATATGGCAAAGTGAATCAGTTGGAGGACCCCGTTGTTATGTTTCACCAATTATCTATGAATACAAACAAATCAGATTCATTATGGCAGCTACTGGAACTCATCTGATTGCCCTCGAACCGGCAACCGGAAAAGTAGTCTGGACTTTCAAATATTGGGATGGTGATAAATGGGATCAGCCAGGTCTGATCTGGGCCAATACTCCGGTTGTTAAAGGACGCGATATTTTCATTTCGATGGGTTACGATTACCGAAATGCAATGATCGAAATGAATGAGGAAGGAACAGCGGTTACCGAAAAATGGAGCAATATGATTTTGGATAATCACCATCATGGACTTATCGAGTTGGATGGATTTCTTTATGGTTCGAATTGGATCAGCAACAGCAAAGGCAAGTGGGTTTGTTTGGACTGGAATTCAGGAGAAGTAAAATACGAAACCGACTGGCTTACCAAAGGCGCTTTGGTTTATGCCGATGGCCTGTTTTATATTCTGGAAGAGAAATCAGGAACAGTTGCTTTGGTAAAACCAAATCCTGAGAAATTTGAAGTGATCAGTTCGTTTAAACTGCAGGGTGGTTCAGGTCCATTCTGGTCGCATCCATATATAGCAAACGGCAAACTGTATCTGCGTCATGGCGAAGTTTTGTACGTTTATAACATTAAAGCTTAATTTTTTTAAAAGGGAAAACCGGCTCATATTGGGAAAGATAACTAAATACGGTTTTGGATTGATTTCAGCATTCCTGCTGATACTATTTATTTGGTGGCTGTTGAAAGATCCAACAAGTCAATTTACTGAAAGTAATCCGGGAGCTGACAACCGTGGTGCAGACTCGGCAACGGTTATTGAAGCGGTCAACATTGGCGAAAAATTTAAATTGTTTGGCACTTCGCAAACCAGCCTGAAGGGAACCTGGACTCATTTCCGGGGTGCTGATTTTGATAATATCTGTAAAAATTCAATTCAGCTAAAGAACTCGTGGACCGGTAATCAGCCTGAAATTTTGTGGTCGGTTGAGTTGGGCGAAGGTCATGCCGGTCCGGCTATTTACGAAGGAAAAGTTTACCTGATGGATTACAATGAAATTAAGCGTGAAGATGCGCTGCGTTGTTTTTCGCTGGAAGATGGCACCGAACTCTGGAGGCGTTCCTATAAAGTCAAATTGAAACGGAATCATGGTATGACACGTACTGTACCGGCAGTTACTGCCGATTATGTGCTCACTGTTGGCCCGCGTTGCCATGTCATGTGTGTCAAACGTGAATCGGGCGATTTAGTCTGGGGTCTCGATATGGTTCAGAAATACAAAACTGAAGTGCCGCTCTGGTTCACCGGCCAGTGTCCGATGATCGATGGGAACGAGGCTATTCTCGCACCGGGAGGAAGTTCTGTGATGATTGCCGTTGATATGGCTACCGGGAAAGTTTTGTGGGAAACTCCCAATCCGGGCGGAATTAAAATGTCACATTCATCCATCATGCCATGGACATTGCACGGAAAGAAAATGTATGTGTACAGTGCCATTGGTGCAGTTATCGGCGTTTCTGCCGAAGGTGCTGATGAAGGTAAAATCCTCTGGAAATCAACCGCCTGGAATCATGCGGTGGTGGCACCGGCTCCTGTTTGTTTTCCGGATGGAAAGGTATTCTTAACAGCCGGTTATGGCGCCGGAAGTATGATGATAAAAGTAACTCCTTCAGGTGGAGAATATAAAGTGGATGTTTTAAAGGAATATCTTCCGAAAGACGGAATGGCCTGTGAACAGCAGACGCCGGTAGTTTGGAATGGTGTTATGCTGGCTATCGAACCAAAGGATGCCGGTCCGCTGCGAAACCAGCTGATCTGTGTAGATCCCAATGATGTAAATAAAGTGATCTGGACTTCAGGAAAAGACGGCCGTTTTGGCCTCGGGCCTTACCTGATTGCAGATAATAAGATGTTCATTCTAAGCGACGAAGGTACGCTGACTATGATTAAACCTGACAGTAAAAATTACATTCAGCTGGCACAGAAAAAGCTGTTCGACGGACAGGATGCCTGGGCGCCGATGGCCATTGCCGATGGACGGCTACTGTTGCGTGATTCGAAAACCATGTATTGTATAAATGTAAGTCAATAAAATTATGAACAGGAAACTGGTGAATATCGTATTGATTGTACTTGCCCTGGCAATTATTATTATCATTGGCAAGGATTTTATTGGAAACAAGGCAGGGAAGAATATCGAAAATCCCTATGAATACAATGTGGATGAATTTCGGAAAGTGGATTCGACAGCCATTTTGTTTCGAGAAACGAAATCGTTTCCTGTAACTGCCGGAGTACCCGCAGGAATTGCAGTTTCCGGAAAGCAAATCATCGTGGTAACCGAAAAATTACTCCTGAAATTCGATTACTCCGGAAAAGAACTGCTCCGGATAGAACTTCCGGATACGGCCAGTTGCGTTACAGTTGCTGCCAACAACGAAATCTGGGTTGGGACGCGTCATTCGGTGGCCTTGTTCGATCAGGGCGGAACCTTACTCAAGCGCTGGAATTCGTTTGGCGACCGGTCGGTCATCACATCTCTGGCGGTTTCGGGCGAAGATGTTTATGTGGCCGATGCCGGAAACCGGATTGTTTACCACTGCAATACTTCAGGCCAGATACTGAGTAAAATTGGTGAGAAAGATGAACATCTTCGGGTTCCGGGATACATTATTCCAAGTCCGTATTTCGATTTGGCAATCGATCACAGTGGATTATTGTGGGTGGCGAATACCGGTCGTCACAGCCTCGAAAATTACAATCCGGATGGTTCCATGAAAGCTTCATGGGGTGTGGCAAGCTTTAAAATTGAAGGTTTCACCGGGTGTTGTAATCCGGCACAATTCGCTCTTTTAGCTGACAATTCGTTTATTACCAGCGAGAAAGGAATGCCACGTATCAAATGGTACGATCAGAAGGGCAATTTCAAAGGAGTCGTAGCTACTCCGGATCTATTTAAGGATGGCTGGTATGCACCGGATTTGGCCATAGATGCCGATCAGCGTGTGATTGCTCTCGATTTTGACCGGAAACAGGTACGGATTTTCGAAAAGAAAAAGGAATAAGAAAATTTCTGAATTCGTTTTCCTCACAGCCCTGTAAGGGCGGAATATTATAGCCCGGGGCAACGCCCAGAGAATGATGTGAAAGAAACAGACCGTCCGCGCTTAGATGCTGAAAATGGCCTTAAATCTATTTCGGACGGAACGAAGAAACCCTTGAAAAGAACGATTCAAATGGTAGATAATAAAACAAACAGACGTGATTTTTTCAGGAAAGCAGCTCAGCTAACTTTTCTATCAGCCATGGTGGGTGGTTCAGCATATTTGATGACCGAAAACAGGATTTCGTATGAAGCTTGTGGCGATAATCAGTTCTGCAAAAAATGTCAGAAGATAAACACCTGTTCGTTGGATAAGGCACAAACATACCGTAAAAATGAGCGATAAGGAAATACCCAAAAGTATAGAAAGGCGCCGGTTCCTTCGAAGCGGGATGCAGTTTGCCCTTGCAGTTTCGCTTGGTGGAATTGCCGGTGTTTCACTCCTGAAATCGACTTCGAAAAAGCTGGTTTGGCAGCTCGATCCGTTTAAATGTGTTCAATGCGGACGGTGTGCCACCGAATGTGTGATGACCCCTTCCGCTGTGAAATGTGTGCATGCCTATAATTTGTGCGGCTATTGCGATTTGTGTGGCGGCTATTTGAAACCCGATCCTAATGCCCGGACTACCGCCGCCGAAAATCAGCTTTGCCCGACTGCAGCAATCCAGCGCAAGTATATCGAAGATCCTTATTTTGAATATGTAATCGATGAGAAATTGTGCATTGGCTGTGCCAAGTGCGTTGCCGGTTGCACCTCTTTTGGAAACGGTTCGCTGCATTTGCAGGTTCGGCACGACCGGTGCGAAAATTGTAACGAATGTGCCATTGCCAGGGTTTGCCCGGCGGATGCCTTTCAGCGTGTTCCGGTTGATACACCGTACATGATTAAGGGTGGTTTTACCAAAGGCAGCGGTGGTAATGCAAAGAAAGGATAATCGGATATGCAACTCGAAATAATTCAAACAAAAATTTACGAAATCCGGGGGCAAAAGGTCATGCTGGATTTTGACCTTGCGGAGCTTTATGGAGTTGCAACAAAAGTATTGAATCAAGCTGTAAAGAGAAACATGGAACGGTTCCCTGAAGATTTTTTGATTCAAATTACAAGGGATGAATACAGTTTTCTAAGGTCACAATTTGTGACCTTAGAAACAGGAAGAGGAAAATATTCTAAATATCTGCCGTTTGCTTTTACCGAGCAAGGTGTATCAATGCTTTCAAGTGTCTTGAACAGTCCGAATGCAATACAAATTAATATTCAAATCATGCGGGCCTTTGTTTTTATGCGGCAATATTCCTTGTCACATAAAGATTTGACCGACAAATTGCTTGAATTGGAAAGTAGGTACGACCAGCAATTCAAGGATGTGTACGATGCTATAAACTTCCTGCTCCAAAAAGATATTGAGGAAACAGAACAGAAACAGCGCAAACGGATAGGATATAAAACTGATGAGACAACTTAAACGATATTTTTTACTGATTTCCATATTAATCTTCGGCGCAATCCAATCGTTTGCTGCCGATGCCAAACAGCGCTTTCCAAAGCCTGAATTTGATACCGGTTATCAGCAACCAAATACCACTGCACCTTCAGCCCGGTTTCTTATTCTGGAATATCTGGATGTTTTGGTTCTGCTTGCTGTCTTATCGCTGGTAACCTGGTTTGTTCTGAAAAAACGTTCACGTCAGGGTGTGTTCTGGACCTCCGTTTTTTCATTGCTGTATTTTGGTTTCTATCGCGAAGGTTGTATTTGTTCCATCGGCTCGATTCAAAATGTTGTGCTCGGAATTGTTGATCCTACCTATGCCATCCCAATTACCGCTTTGTTATTTTTCCTTCTTCCCCTTGTCTTTTCACTTTTCTTTGGAAGGACATTTTGTGCAGGTGCTTGTCCCTTGGGAGCCATTCAGGATATTGTAGCCATCCGACCCATCGAATTGCCCAAATGGATTCAGCAAGTATTGGGTTTAATTCCCTATTTATATCTGGGACTTGCAGTTTTGTATGTGGCCACCAAATCCGAATTTATTATTTGCCGTTATGATCCTTTTGTAGGTTTCTTTCGATTTGAAGCGCCTTTCCATATGTTGATCTTAGGTATTCTTTTCCTGATTGTTGGTGTTTTTGTGGCCCGTCCGTATTGCCGTTTTTTCTGTCCGTACGGAGTTTTGCTGGGCTGGATGTCGAGGTTTTCATCCAGACACATGACAATAACTCCCGCTGCCTGCATACAATGTAAGCTTTGTTCCAATTCGTGCCCGTTTGGCGCAATCGATGAACCGGTCGTTGAAACCGGTAAGCGCCGAAGCAACGTGAACCGTCTGATGACCTATTTTGTGATTTTGCCTCTGTGGATTGGGATTGGTGGATTTGCCGGATCAATGATGCACGTTCCTCTTTCAAAGTTTAATAAAACGGTTTTCATGGCCGAACAAATTGTTGAACATCCTGAAGTTAAAAGTGATCCGAAAAATATTGATGTGCGTACCTTTATGAGCTCCGGAAAAACAACTGAACAGCTGGTTTCGGAAGCTGACAGTATTCGTCATCAATTTTACATTGGCGGATGGCTTTTGGGTGGTTTCATGGGATTTGTGATCGGCACCAGCCTGATTGGTCTGTCAACTTTCAGAAAACGAGAAGATTGGGAGCCTAACAAAACTAACTGTCTGAGCTGTGCGCGATGTATGGATTACTGTCCGGTGAAGAAGGAGTAAAAATAAGCCCCCTCCAAACCTCCCCCCAAAAGGGGAGGCTTATGACAATTCCGGATTTTGTTGGTATTTTGGTTTTTGAAAATTGTTTATTGGAAATTTCAAAATGATAATAGTTCTGAAAAAAAATCAAATCGCGCTTCAAAAGTCCCCCTTGGGGGATTTAGGGGGCTTATATTTTAACAATGGATAAAATTAAGATCGCCCGTCAGATTGCATGGATTGCAGCCGGATTTGCCATTGTCATGGCATTTTTGCTCATTGCCAACTTTGCCCAGACCAGGCTGAACAAACCTACCGACAGCAAAACTATTCCGGCGCTGGTCAAGCGTCTGAGCCAAAATCCAGGGGATGAGGAATTGAAATCTGAGATCCGTGCTTTTGACCTGATGGCCCGCAAAGCCTATTTTACCAGTCAGTGGCAGTTACGCACCGGGAGTTACCTCATGTTTCTGGCCATCATCATTTCGGTTCTTGCTATTCGCTATATTTTGTCGGCCAAATCGAAACTGAATGAAATCGACGGCATTGAAAAAGTTAATGAATTGGATAAACTGGTGGCTCAAAAAGGAGTCATTTATGTCGGTTCTGGCCTGATAATTCTCGCACTTATCTCAGGAATTCTCTCTTACAATTCGCTGAAGGAATATAATCCGAATGAAAGTAAAGCTGTTCAGGAAGAAAAGCCTGCTGAAACAGTCTCTGTTCCGGTTCAGCAGCAAGATGATGCTTCTTCCATCACAGCGGTCCCAACCGAAAGTCCGGTAATTGCTGAAAAAGCTATTCAAGAATCTGTTCCAGTAACAACTACTGCAGAGAAAGTGGTTGTAGCGCCTTCTACCGGTTTTCCCTCAGTGGCTGAGTTGAAAGCCAATTACCCGTTTTTCCGTGGATCGCAAGGTGATGGTGTTGCTTTTCAGAAAAATACACCAACCGATTGGAATGGTTCCGGTGGTAAAAATGTACTCTGGAAAGTAAAAGTTCCGAAAGCAGGCTTCAGTTCGCCAATTATTTGGGGAAATCAATTGTTTGTAACCGGTGCCGATGCCCAATCGCGGGTGGTTTATTGCTACGATAAAAATTCCGGAACCTTGCTTTGGGAAGTTGCCGCCGACAACATTGAAGGGTCACCTGCAAAAATGCCGAAAGTGACTGCAGATACGGGACTGGCAGCTCCAACCATGGCAACTGACGGACATTCAGTTTTTGCGATTTTTGCAACAGGCGATGTAATCGCAATCGACATGAGTGGAAAACGTTTGTGGGCTCGCAATCTGGGTGTTCCGGATAATCACTACGGCCATGGTTCATCACTGATCGTCTATAAGGACAAATTGCTTATTCAGTATGACTCCAACAAAACAGGAAAACTCATTGCTTTGGCAACAAAATCAGGTGAGACTGTTTGGGAAACTTCCCGAAATTCAAAGATTTCATGGTCGTCACCAATTCTTGTAAACACAGGAAGTCGCATGGAACTGATCATGACTACCAATCCAAATGTAAATGGATACGATCCGCAAACAGGCAAGGAATTGTGGAACATTGCCTGCCTTTCGGGCGAAGTTGGTCCATCAGCCGGATACACCAACGGAATGGTGTTTGCCGCCAACGAATATGCCAAACTGGTCGGAATCAAAATTGGTGATGCTCCGGAAATTGTCTGGGAATCTGATGAATTTTTACCTGAAGTTTCCAGTCCACTTGCTGTAAACGGCCTACTGTATATTGCAACCACCTATGGCGTTTTTGCCTGCTATGATGCAAAAACCGGCACAAAGAACTGGAGTCAGGAATATGGTGATTCCTTTTATTCGTCGCCGGTATATGCCGACGGGAAGGTTTATATCACCGATATGACAGGGAAGACGCACATCGTAAAAGCAACCAAAGATTATCAGTTAATCGGTACACCTGAATTAGGTGAAAAAGCAGTTTGCTCGCCTGTTTTTCAGGATGGACGGGTGTATTTGCGCGGTATGAATCAGTTGTATTGTCTGGGAACGAAGTAGTTAAAAAATGTTTGACGTAGCCCTGAAAGGGCAAAATCTATTAGCGATGGGTATAGCCCATCGAATATTGAGACAATAAAAACATAGCCCTGAAAGGGAGAAATAAAAATAACCATGGGACAATCGCTCGTAGCTAATTATCTCCATATCGTGTTCAGCACCAAACACAGGGAATCATTGATTGATCAAGCAATTGAAAATGAACTCCATAATTATTTAGGTGGAATTTGTAAAAATTTGGATTGTCAGCCGATTAAGGTTGGAGGTTATACTGATCACATTCATATTCTGTGTATGTTATCCAAGAAAATAACCTTGGTAAAGCTGATGGAAGAGTTAAAGTCTCATTCCTCAAAATGGATAAAAACCAAAGGGGAGGCATATCATAACTTTTACTGGCAAGATGGTTACGGTGCATTTTCGGTAAACCCGAGCGAAGTTGATCTTGTAATCGACTACATTTCAAATCAGAAGAAACACCACAGCAAAACGACATTTCTGGATGAATACAGAGCATTCCTTAAGAAGTATAAAGTTGATTATGACGAGCGTTATGTTTGGGAATAATATTTCGCCCCTTCAGGGCTTTCAGATTGATATTCAGTTTTAGCACAGGGCTTCACCCTGTGTTAACAGATTATACCCCTTCGGGGCAAACTCTAATGCGATGGTGTAGCCGATTCATAATGAAATGATAAAGTCAGCCCTGAAAGGGCAAAATCTAATAGCGATGGGTGCAGCCCATCGAATTAAATATGGTAAAAACAATATTAGCCCCGAAGGGGTGAAATTAGAAATAAAAGGTGAGCGAATTAAAAAACATACATCAAACCATCGATCAGATTATCGTTGAAAAAGGAAAAGAGGGGAAATACGTCATTCCGATTTTGCAGGCGATTCAAAATACGTACAATTACCTTCCGGAGGATGCACTGAAATATGTTTGCCAAAAAACGGAAATTACTCCTGAACAGATTGTCGGGGTAGCTTCGTTTTATTCTCAATTCAGGATGCAACCCGTTGGCGAGCATATTATCAAGGTATGCGTCGGTACTGCTTGTCACGTGAAAGGTGCGGGGCAGGTTTACGATGCTTTTCGGCGACATTTCAACCTGACCGGGCACGAAGAAACCGACGCCTCACGAAAATACACCATCGAAAAAGTGTCGTGCCTCGGGTGTTGTACTTTGGCGCCGGTGGTTCAGATTGACGAAATTACCTACGGACATGTGGCTTCCGATAAAGTGGTCAATGTGCTGGCTGATTTTGAGAAACATGCCGGAATCTCCGGAGCGAAAAAAGGACTGTTCAGGAATGTGGATGGACAGGAAATTCAGGGTGAAATCCGCATTGGACTGGGTTCGTGTTGTGTAGCTTCCGGAAGTGAAGATGTGAAAAAGGCGGTGGAAGAAACGATTGCAGATACAGGAATCCGGATCAGCCTCAAAAATGTGGGGTGTGTAGGCATGTGCCATCAGGTTCCACTTGTCGAAATCATTCCGCACAACGAAAAGCCAACGCTGTATGCGAAGGTAAAACCCGAAGATATTGCCGGTATTATTGCGAATCATTTTAAACCTTTGGGAACTTTTAGCATGCTGAAAAACAGCGTATACAAGTTCTTCGAGAGTGTGCAGACTGACACGGTTTGGGATGGTGTGAAACAATATTCGATTGATGCCCGCGAAAAGCAGGTTTCTGATTTTCTGGACCGGCAGATTCCAATTGCTACGCAATACCGCGGAATTATCAACCCGCTTGACATCGAAGAATACAAGCGCCACGAGGGTTTTGCAGCCTTGAAAACTTGTCTGATGGAATTGACTTCCGAAGAAATCGTACAAACCATCAATGATAGCGGTCTGCGGGGGCGGGGAGGAGCTGGATTCCCAACAGGCCTGAAATGGAGTCTGGTTGCTGAGAATAAATCGGATATTAAATATTTGATTGTGAATGGTGATGAAGGCGATCCTGGTGCTTTCATGGACCGGATGCTGCTCGAATCGTATCCGTACCGCGTAATTGAAGGTGCAGTTATTGCTGCATATGCGGTTGGTGCAACCCAGGGATTTTTTTACATCCGCGCCGAGTATCCATTGGCAGTGAAGAGAATCCGGCAGGCATTGGTGTACTCCCGGGAAAATAATTATCTCGGCGAAAACATCATGGGTAGCGGATTTTCATTCGACATGACCATTTATGAAGGAGCCGGAGCTTTTGTATGTGGCGAAGAAACTGCGATGATGCAGTCTATTGAAGGACAACGAGGATTTCCGCGCATTCGCCCGCCGTTTCCTGCTGTGAGTGGCTTATGGAAAGAACCAACATTAATCAACAATACGGAGACTTTTGCCCAGGTTTCGTATATCATTCGTGAGGGATCGAACAAGTTTGCCGAAATCGGACGCGGAACCAGCCGGGGAACCAAGGTGTTTGCCCTGGCCGGAAAAGTGAACCGTGGCGGACTAATTGAGGTTCCGATGGGAATTACTGTCCGCCAGATTGTTGAAGAAATTGGTGGCGGCGTTCAGAATGGCAAGAAATTTAAGGCGGTTCAGATCGGCGGACCCTCCGGAGGCTGCGTCCCTGCTGAATTGTATGACACGCCGATCGACTATGAATCGCTCTTTGAAGTGGGAGCGATGATGGGTTCCGGCGGACTGGTTGTTTTGGATGAAGACGATTGCATGGTCGATATCGCCCATTTTTTCCTTTCGTTTACACAGAATGAATCCTGCGGAAAATGTACTTTTTGTCGTATCGGAACCAAGCGGATGCTTGATATCCTAACTAAAATTAAAACAGGAAAAGGTACCGAAAAAGATTTGGACGAACTGGAATATCTGGCAGGCTGGACAAAAAAAGGAAGTTTATGTGGTTTGGGGAAATCGGCTCCGAATCCGATTTTGTCAACTTTAAGATATTTCCGTGAGGAATATATTGCACACATCAACGGCAAATGCCCTTCGGGAAAATGCCAGAGCCTGATCAAATATCAGATCAATGATTTGTGTATCGGCTGTACGAAATGTGCCCAGAAATGCCCAACCAATGCTATTCTGTTTAAGCCGCACGAAAAGCACGAAGTCATCACCGACCTCTGCATCAAATGCGACGCCTGCAAGCAGGTTTGTCCGGTTGATGCGGTGGAGATCGTGTAGGTAGAGACGCACGGCGGTGCGTCTCTACATCGGTCGCGAAGGTTTTGGATATTTTAGGTTTCCCTGTTTTATGACACTGACAGGTTTTTCAAACGCTGTCAGGTCAGAGGCTCTGAAGGAGCCAAATATGAATAACCGCGGGTGAAACCCGTGGCCTTGATGGATGAAAATACAAGGTGCATCCAAAAATCAAGATTGAAAAAAGGTGTTGTATGCACCGCAAGGAATAAAGATGAAATTAGCATTACCCCTGACACGGTTTAAAACCCTGTTGGGGGTTTAAGAACACAAACGAAAATGATAAAATTAACTATAGATAATCACTCCGTTGAAGTTCCTTCCGGCACTTCAGTCTGGCAGGCTGCTCAATCCGTTGGCATTGAAATTCCGACCATGTGCTATTTGGAAGGGACCGAACATTTCACTTCATGTATGCTCTGCCTGGTGAAAGATGCTAAAAACGGACGTTTTTTTGCTTCCTGCTCAACACCAGTTGTTGAAGGACAAAACATTATCACCAGTGATGAAGAAACAATCGAATCAAGAAAAGCTGCTCTGGAACTGCTGTTGAGCGAACATGTGGGAGATTGTGAAGCGCCTTGCCAACTGGTTTGTCCGGCGCATATGAATATTCCTCTGATGAACCGACTGATTGCTAAAGAGGATTTCTCCAAAGCCCTGGAAGTGGTGAAACGCGACATCGCTTTGCCTGCCATTCTGGGGCGTATTTGTCCGGCTCCATGTGAAGCTGGCTGTCGCAGGAAACAGGTGGACGAAGCGGTTTCAATTTGTTTGCTGAAACGTTTCGTGGGCGACGAAGATCTGAAAAGTGGAAAACCATACCAACCGCAACTGGCAGAACTTTCAGGAAAGAAAGTGGCTGTTATTGGTGCCGGTCCGGCCGGATTGGCTGCTGCTTATTATTTGCAGATCAAGGGTCATCAAGCGGTAATTTTTGAAAAGAATAGTCAGGCTGGCGGAGAATTGCTTCAGATTGATCAGGAGATATTACCTGCAGAAGTTATTGTTCAGGAAGTAGCTCAAATCTTGGCAGCCGGTGTTCAAATCCGGCTCAATGAAACGATTAATGACAGCCGTTTTGCGGAATTGCAAAACGAATTTGATGCCGTTGTCGTTTCCAGCGGAACAGTTCCGGAAGGAAGTTCGGTATTCGGACTAAAATCCACCAAGGCTGGGATCATTGCTGATAAATCTACCTACCAGACCTCAATTCCAAACGTTTTTGCCATCGGGAACTCACTGCGGTTTTCAAAAATGGCAGTGCGCTCGGTTGGTCAGGGAAAAGAGGTGGCAACGGTTATTGATAATTATTTCAAAACTTCAGAAGTTAAAGGATATCCGGAGCGGTTTAATTCCAAATTCGGAAGATTGGCTGAAGCTGAATTTATTGAGTATAAAAAAGATTCAGAAACGGCACCGCGACAAAACGCTGATCATTCAGGCTTTACCAAAGAAGCTGCCATTCGCGAAGCCAAACGCTGTATGCACTGCGACTGCCGCAGTCCTGAGTCGTGTGTGTTACGCGAATTATCTGATAGGTATCATGCGGTTCAGAAACGTTTTCAAAGCGAAGAGCGGTTTAAGGTTGAGAAATTCATTCACCGCGAAGGAATTGTTTACGAACCTTCGAAGTGCATCAAATGCGGCATCTGCGTTCGGCTGACCCGTCAACATCAGGAGGAATTTGGCTTTACGTTTATTGGCCGGGGTTTTGATGTAAAAGTGGGCGTTCCGTTCAACGAAAGCATTCAGAAAGGATTGGAGAAAACCGCGGAAATAGTTGCCAAAGCATGCCCGACAGGAGCTTTGGCTATGTTTGGCATGGAGGAACAATTATAATTCCAGAATTATTTTACTTTTCTTTACTCTAAAATATTGGCATTTCAATTCAACTAAAAAATCTACTATGAAATCACGTTTTTTAAGTGTTGTTGGTATTCTGTTATTATCGTTTTCTGGTGAAGCAAAAATAAAGGTGCTCATTGTTGACGGACAGAATAATCACGAGGTATGGCCCAAATCGACCATCATGATGAAGCAATATCTGGAAGAAACAGGTTTGTTTTCCGTAGATATCAAGCGTACAAAATATACCTGGATGGGAGGACGTGAAAAAGCATATCTTCCGTTGGCGGGTGTTGGTGAAACTCAGGATTTGAAAGACCCAAAACCGGATCCGGATTTCATTCTTTCTTTCAAAAAATACGATGTGGTTGTTTCCAATTTTGGCTGGATGGCAGCTGATTGGCCTGAAGCTACACGAAAGGCTCTTGAGAAATTTATGAAAAAAGGTGGTGGATTTGTTTCTGTGCATGCTGCCGACAACTCATTTCCAACCTGGCTCGAGTATAACAAGATGATTGGACTTGGCGGTTGGGGCGACCGAAATGAAAAAAATGGTCCGTATGTGTATTATACCAACGAAGGCCAATTAGTCCGCGATAATTCAGCTGGAGGTGCTGGAGCACATGGTCCGCAGCATTTAATACCGGTGACAATTCGGGTAGCCGACCACCCGATTACCAAAGGCATGCCCAAAGTTTGGATGACTACCAAGGATGAATGCTATGCAAAATTGCGTGGTCCGGGCGAGAACATGATCATTCTGGCCACAGGAAAAGATATGTCGGGAAAGGCACCAACAGACAGGAACGAGCCAATTCTGATGGTTTTGACTTATGGAAAAGGTCGTATTTTTCATACTACGCTTGGGCACGATGACTATTCATGCGAAGGAGTGGGATTTATCACCACTTTCGTTCGTGGAGTCGAATGGGCCGCTACCGGTAAAGTTACACAGTTGGTTCCGGCTGATTTTCCAACTGAGGAAGAGCCAACCAGCAGAAAATTTGTACTAAAAAAATAGCTTGATTTTCTGGTATATAAAGTGTTTGCCGTTTAAAAAAAGAAATTGTCATTCAATGGATTTGAAAAAAATCTTCTTGCCGTTAATTCTGATTATTCCTCTTTCAGGAGTTCTTTCTGCTCAATCCTGGACAATTTTTCGCGGAAACCAGCAGCTTTCGGGAGCAACTACAGCCAGTCTTCCGGAGAAGCCTAAATTGTTGTCGTCATTTCAGACTGGTGATGATATTAAAGCTTCGCCTGTGGTTTCGGGACAAACCATTTTTTGCGGGTCAACCGACGGAACGATGTACGCCATTGGTTTTGACGGTAAACTGAAATGGAAATTTGTTTCTGGAAACTCGATTGAAGCTCCTGCTTTGACTATGAACGGATCGGTCCTGTTTGGTCAGCTGGATGGCTTGTTCTATCGGCTGGATGAAAAAACAGGAAAGGAAATCTGGAAATATAAAACCGACAACCAGATAATGGGTTCGGCCAACTGGCTGAAAGTGGGCAAGCAAATACGCCTCTTTGTGGGCAGCTACGATTATAACCTGCATTGTTTCGGATTTGAAAAAGGCGATAGTCTCTGGCGTTACGAGTCTGACAATTACATCAACGGTGCACCGGCACTTTACGGGAAAAATGCGGTATTTGGCGGTTGTGATGGTTTTGTACATCTGGTGAACATCGAAACGGGAAAGGTGTTTAAGAAAATCAAAATGGAAACTTACATTGCTTCGTCACCGGTCATCGACGGTAAAAACGCTTATGTGGGCGACTACGAAGGAAAGTTTTTCAGTATTGATCTTGAAGCCGGTAAAATAGCATGGACCTATCATGAAAAAGATAAGAATCTGCCATTTATTGCTTCTCCGGCGCTGAGCGGAAATTTCATTGTCATAGGAAATCAGGATAAGTTCATTTATTGTTTCGATAAAATCTCCGGCAAAGTGGTCTGGAAAGTAAAAACCAGCAATCGCGTTGAGTCGTCTTCGGTAATTGCCTCCGGAAAAGTGATCACCGGAACCATGGACGGAATGTTGTATATTCATGATCTGAAAACTGGAACTGAACTATGGAAATATGAACTGGGTAGCCCGATCATTGGCAGTCCGGCAGTCGTTTCAGGAAAGATAGTGGTTGGGGCAGGTGATGGAAGAATTTATATTTTTGGATGAAGATGAAGCCCCACCCAAACCTTCCCCGAAGGGGAGGGCTTAAAGAATTGCAGTTTTGAAAAGTATCTCAAATATATTAGTGAATAGCATGGAACAAAGCATTTTTACTCTCCCCCTTCGGGGGAGTCGGAGGGGGCTGTTATGAAAATCGCTCACATTATTCCCGGTTCGGGCGGCAGTTTTTACTGCGGAAACTGTATGCGCGACAGCAAATACATCCGTGCGCTCAAAGAATTGGAGCATCAGGTGATTAAAGTTCCACTGTACCTGCCTATTTTCGATGATGCTCATGATCTGGAAGAGATTCCTGTTTTTTATGGGGCGGTTAACCTTTACTTGAAACAGCAATTCCCGATTTTCAGGCACATGCCAGCGTTTATCGAACATGCTCTTGACTCGAAAAGTGTATTGGAAATGGCTGCCCGAAAGGCCGGTTCAACACGCGCGAAAGGACTGGAAGGAATGACCATTTCGATGTTATTGGGTGAAGATGGCGGCCAAAAAGAAGAACTGGAACGTCTGGTCGATTGGTTGGCTGATGAGGCAAAACCTGATGTTGTGCATTTGTCGAATGCCTTGCTGCTCGGACTTGCGCACCGCATTAAACAACGCATGGATATTCCTGTGATCTGCTCGCTTCAGGACGAAGATGTGTGGGTAGATGCCATGGATGATCATTTTCGCAAAAAAGTCTGGGATTTAATGAGCGAACGTGGAAAAGATGTGGATGTTTTTATACCGGTCAGTGATTATTTTTCAGATGAAATTCATCAGCGAATGGTGATTCCTGCAAGCAAAATGCAAACTGTTCATTTGGGAGTTGATATCTATGATTATTTCCCAAAATTAATTACTAAAAAGGAACCGGTCATTGGTTACCTCTCGCGGATGTGTGAGGAAAACGGCCTGGCAGTTTTGGTTGATGCTTTCATTCTACTCCGGAAAAGTCCGGATTATATAGCGGTGAAACTCAAAATTACCGGAGGAAAAACGGGCGACGATTTGCATTTTATCAGGGAACAGAAGCAAAAAATTGCGAAAGCCGGATTGGAAAACGATGTGTTTTGGACTGAAGAATTTGAAGGTGAGGAACGGCAAAAGTTCTTCGATTCGGTTCGCCTGATTTCTGTGCCTGTTTTGATTGGCGAAGCTTTCGGATTGTACATGCTCGAAGCCATGGCTTCCGGAATACCGATGGTTCAGCCTGCGTTGGGCGCTTTCCCCGAAGTGATTGGAATCAGCGGTGGCGGAGTTGTTTACGGCGATAATAAGCCAGAATTGCTGGCTCAGGCTCTCGGTGAACTCATTTTCGATGATGTCCGCCTGCTGGAATTAAGTGCCGCTGGAATTGACGGTGTGAAAGCGCATTTCGATATTCATGCACAAGCCCAAAAAATGGTTGCGGTTTACGAAAATACACTAAAACTGTAATTTATTCAACACAGTGACACAGCGTCACGGGGAAAAATAAATTTAATACTCCGTGTCACCGTGCCTCTGTGTTTTAAACTTTATTTTATGCTTCTAAAACTCGAAAAAATATCCAAATCCTATTCAAAAGATCGCACTATTCTCGATCAGCTTGATCTGGAAATAAAAGCAGGTGAGCGGATTGCGATTGTCGGACCTTCGGGTTCAGGCAAAACAACTTTGCTGAACCTGATTGGAACCCTGGATCGACCTGATTCAGGCAAAATGTACTTCGAAAATCAGGATTTATCGGTATTTTCTGATCAGCCACTGGCCGCATTCCGCAACGAAAGAATCGGATTTGTATTCCAGATGCATCATTTGTTGCCACAGCTTACTTTGATCGAAAATATACTTCTGCCAACCCTGACCGATAAAAAACTTCAGGGAAAGGAATCCCTGGAACGCGCTCGGAAATTGATTTCCAGAATGGGTCTGGCCGAAGTGGCTCACCAAAAGCCTTCGGAATTGTCGGGTGGCGAATGTCAGCGCACAGCGGTTGCCCGCGCACTGATCAACCGTCCCGGACTCATTTTGGCCGACGAACCAACCGGTGCACTCGATCAAAAATCAGCTTTTAATCTGACCGATTTACTTGTCGAACTAAATCAGGAAGAAGGAGTTACCCTGATCGTGGTGACCCACTCGATGGACGTAGCCCGCAAAATGAATCGTATTTGTCAGTTGGAAAACGGAAAACTCCAATAAGTTTCAAATTCCAGGTTTT
>JBAWZG010000026.1:0-28015 GCA_037143155.1 Bacteroidia bacterium | reverse complement strand
CGTCAGTTTTGGGTAGAACATGTCAGACGTTGCCGTGCCATTTCTGCCGAATTTGGCAAACAACTCGGAACACCCAGCATTCACAATACATGGATTCCCGATGGATCCAAAGATACTCCAATTGACCGCAACGGCCACCGCGTTTTACTGAAAAAATCGCTCGATGAAGCTATGGCAGTTGACTATCCGAAGGAGCACATGAAAGATGCGGTTGAAAGTAAATTGTTCGGTATTGGCGCCGAATCGATGACGGTTGGGTCGCACGATTTTTACCTTGGATACGCGATTAAAAACAACAAATTGATTTGTCTGGATAATGGTCACTTTCATCCTACCGAACAAGTTGGCGATAAAATTTCCGCCTGTCTGCAATTTATCGACGAGATTTTGTTGCATGTAACCCGTCCGGTGCGCTGGGATTCGGATCATGTGGTTACCCTGAACGATGATTTACAGCTAATTGCTTCCGAAATCATCCGGAATAATTTTCTGAGCCGTGTCAATATCGGACTTGATTTCTTTGATGCTTCGATTAACCGGATTGGCGCTTATGTGGTTGGCACCCGTGCTGCCCAAAAAGCATTTATGATTGCCATGCTCGAACCTACCAAATCGTTGGTTGAAATGGAAGAAGCCGGTCAGAATTTTGAACGGCTGGCCATGCTCGAAGAACTGAAAACCAAGCCAATCAGCGCGGTGTGGGATTATTATTGCCTTCAGGCCGGCGTTCCGGTTGGTGCAGACTATATCGCTGAAATTCAGCAGTACGAAAAAGAAGTTTTGAGCAAACGATAAAGACAAATAGCTTTTGCTGACAATACTGTTCGGATATGAAATCAATCAGATGACAGATAAAAAACTCTTCCATCCGGAGGAGTTTTTTATTTCGGTATGGAAGTAGCCTCAAACTATGCCGAGTTCGATATAAATCACTTGGTAGTCCTTTGTAAATAAGGGAATAAGGTTCTTCTCTTTGGTGAATATATCTCTACTGAGGTTAAAAAGTGCATGTTACGATTTTAAAACCTTATTTTTTGAATCAAACCTTAGTAGAAATTATTTGCACAATTCAATCTGACCTTATTAACTTGTTGTATTTCACGCATAAACTATTTAATTTAATATAGAACTCAGGTTAAACCACTTTTAAAAGTTCAATGCCACGACTTGCCGACCAATTTTCAATTACAGTTTCTGATTCGGCAAAGGCCAGCAAAAAGCCGCCACCTCCTGAACCCAGCAGTTTGATGAAGACCTTTTCATTCAAAGCCTGAGAAATTAGTGCATGAAAATCGCCGGGAATCATCTTGCGGAAATGCTCGATTTGAAACTGAATAAGCTTTTCCAGAGATTGAAAAAATGCGGTTTGATTATACTGAAGTAACGATTCGATACACCCGTTGTTTGCAGGGATAAACTGCTGTTCAAATTCCGTTTTAAATTCCGGCACATTTAAACGATCAATAAAATGCTCTACTAACGGAGCTGTTGGTCCGGTCGTTTTTGTATCGATCAGTGCAACAGACAAGCCGGTCTGGGCCAAATCAAATTCAACTGGCCGGATAGTTTTTGCCGAATCAAGAAGCAGAGGCTGGTTCAGGAATGAAATCAATGGATCAAGTCCCGAACTCCGGCCATGAAAATAGCTTTCGAGCAGTGCAAAATCTGCTTTCAGCAATTCCGGAGTAAGCAGGGTGTCAGAATCCTCGTTCATATACCTGCTGAAAAGTGCCGCTACCAATGCGCCGGAGCTTCCTACGCCATACTGTTGAGGAATATTTGAATTGAAAAACAGTCGGCTATTTAAGTCTGTTTTCAGACTTTCCCGGTCGAATGAAAAATGCAATTTCCGGTGCGAATCACCCGATTTCAGATGCTCGTAGAACTTCCGGATTTCAGCAGTACTTTGTGAATGAGAATGATCCGGATCAAAATCCAGAAATCCGGAAAACTTCGGAAAAGGAATCGACAGGGCCATGGCATCGAACATGAGTCCGTACTCGCCGAAGAGAAGTAGTTTTGAGTTAAAAGAGAAGCCCTTCTCTACGTCCAAGTTCCTCTCCCTGCCTGCGGTAGGCAGGCAACCTCCCCGGGGGGGGAGAGGCTTTGGGCGTGAAGATTCTGAAATATTTCTCATTGAAAAACCGTTTAATTTTTCGTAATAATCTACAAATACCGATTCTTTCACCCCTCCTTCGGAGGGGATGGGGAGGCTTCTTCTTTAAGTCCCCTTATGGGGAAGGGGTTGGGGGAGGTTTTTAACTTCAGGTCCGTTTCCAATCCGGTCATCAATCCATTTCCCGTTTTCGCAAAAAACCAGCAATTCACGCTCAATAAATGCTTTAACATCCAGCTCATTATCCTGAAAATAAAGCAAGTGAATATTGGACCCGGCATCGATTGTAAAACAAACCGATATTCCAGACTTTTCGCGAAAGCGACGGATGCGTTGGATAAGTTCCAGACTGTTTGGTTTCAGTAAAATGAACGATGGATTGGAAGTCATCATCATGGCGTGCAAGCTCAAGGCTTCATTTTCGACCACTTCCACAAATTTTTTCAGATTTCCCGTAAGTAAAGCAAGGTAAAGTGCATTGATATTTTCATGAGCCTGTGCAATTCGCGAGTGCTGATAAACATGCTTATCCATCATCCGGTGGCCAACCGAACTGGACACTTCTTTTGTTCCGGAATCGACCATCAGAATAGCATCCCGAAGTCCGTAAAAAACCGGATTGATTCCGCCTAAAATAGGTATGGCAAAGTCGTCGCTGCACGATTCAAACAATTGGGTTTTCCCCCAAATAGTAAATCCCGGATAGACCGACCGGCAGGCGCTGCCACTTCCCATGCGTGCAATTTCAGAGGCCATTTGCCAGAAATCGGGACTTTCAATCGGTTTTCCCGACCATGAAAAATCCAGCTCGGTTAAACACAAGGCAAGTGCTCCGAACGACGAAGCTGAAGAGGCAATCCCTGCTGAATGAGGAAAACTGTTGCGGCTGTGAATCCTGAAATTGAATTTGTGTATCCAGGTTAACCGTACAGCAATATAGTCCAGAAATTGTTCAATCCGTTCGCCAAAAGTACTTTCCACACCTTCAAAATAAAACGCTACTTTCTGATCGCCATCTTTATGAAGTTCAACCGAAGTCTCAGTAAATGCATTTTGAAGCACAAAACTCAGCGATGGATTCATCGGTTTCTGAAAATCACGTTTTCCCCAGTATTTTACCAGCGCAATATTCGAGGGACACCTCCAGCTACTTTTCAAATGCGAATGTTTTACTGTTCCTGTCATGGTTGATGCGGGTTTAAAATCAGATCGTCCCATCGCAAAATGGTGGTTAATCCTGAATTTTCAAAATATTTTTTCGTTTCTGAAAACGGCAATTTCGTGGAAATCAGATAAAAATCTCCGCCCCAGGCTCCAAGAGATTTTATCTCACCATCAAAATCCGGAAAAAAATCAGATTTGACGGGAGTTTTACCAATCAAGCCGCCAACTAATTGTTCGTGAAGGATAATCAATCGATTGAATTCTTTCTGATCACGACAATCTGCAAATTCGTTTGACAAGGTAGAAATTTCATCAACCAACTGAACCGAAACCTGTCTTTCTTTCAGAAATTTATTGACCTCGCTGGCTGTTTTCTTCTTCTGTCCTGAATACAACAGAAACAATTGATCAGCAAACGGATAATCCAACAGAATTGACGAAGTAGGTTTGTTCCTGACATAGAAAATTGGTCCGTCGGCAGTGGCACAGGCAATGTCGAATCCGGATCCTTTAAAAATCCGTTCGTTCAGGATAAACGGATCAAGCCCTGACCATTGGGAAAGCAAACTGATTAAGGTGCTGCTGCTTCCAAAACCCCATTCCGGATTGGATTCCAGAGTAGTTTCGAACAGCGTTCCGGCATTCACTCGAAAATCAGGATTCAAGTTTCGGATGGATTTGAATATCAGGCTGAGGATTTCGGCCTTTTCGGGATGACTGGTATTGATCATCGAAAAATCAGTTGGATTCAGTTCACACGAAAACCAGACTTGTCCGTTATACAAAGCTATCCAGATGAGCGAATCTGAAGAATTTCCTTCAGAAACAGTCAGGCACTGACCAACTTTCAATGGCAATGCAATCGCCTTCGCTCCGCGAAGAACCAAATATTCTCCGGTTAAAAGCAGTTTGCCGTTGGCACGATATGTAGAGAGAATCGACAATTTATACTTTGAGTTTTTAGCCCGTAGGGCTTTTAGTATTGTAGAATAACAATGAAGAATATTCCTTTACCGCGTAGCGGTTAAACTTCAATTAATCAAAGAATTCAAATAAATATTGTTCTTCAAATTCGATTTCATATTTTTTCAAAAATTCCAGATACTCCTCTCTGAATGTTTTTTTCTGATGATGATGCTCCTGATTTCTGATATAATTATATACGTTCTCAACCTGAAACTTGCCATACGAAAATCCACCATAACCTTCCTGCCATTCGAACTTCTCGTGAAAGAATCGTCGCTCGTTTATAAAAATACTTGAACTCCTTTTTAACTCTTTGACTGTTTCAGAAATTGAGATTTTAGGATTTAGTTCCAGAAACAAATGAACATGATCTGAAACTCCATTAATTATTATTGATTTATGACCAAGATTTGTTGTGATACCACTAAGATACTCGAAAATGCGTGGCCTGTATTGATCTAATAATAAACGATCCCTGTGTTTTGGACTAAAAACCAATTGAATGTACAATTGCGTGAATGTTCCAGGTTTCATCGGAATGATTTTTTAATTAGTTCATCTTAATTGTTGTGCAACCGCTACGCGGTAAATAACCAGGGTGTATTCATCTTTCTACAATACTGAAACCGCTACGCGGTAAGATCCAAATTCCAGATTTTACTCAAGAGTTTTCCAATACTCCTCCACGGCTGAAAACGACACCGTTTGGCCTTGAAAGTATTGTTCTATTTCACCCCGTCGTTCTTCCGGAATTTGTAATTGGTTGAGGATATTACTTAGATGCATTTTCATGTGGCCTTGCTGAATTCCAACAGAAACCAAGGCTTTGACTGCTCCGAAATTCGAGGCCAGGCCGGCAACAGCAAGGTACATCATCAGTTCTTCAGCGGTAGGATTGTCCAGAATCTGCATTGCAAGTTTAGCCAATGGGTGAACCGCTGTCACACCACCAACCACGCCAACTGCCATAGCGAGTTCAATGCTGAACCGATATTTTCCATCCTGAATCTGAACATCGGTCAATCCGGAATATGAACCATTCCGTGCAGCAAAAGCATGTCCACAGGCTTCGATGGCCCGAAAATCGTTTCCGGTGGCAACAGCCATTGCATCAATGCCGTTGAAAACACCTTTGTTGTGTGTCACTGCCCTCGAAACATCTGCCAGCGAAATGCGGATCGCCTGCTCAAATTTCCGGGCAAACAATTCACACTCCTGAAGTGGTTTTTCGTCAAGCAGGTCGGCCACGGGGCATTCCACCCAGGCATGTACCCGGCTTTCCGTAGTATAATTGGACAATATGGCCATGATGATTTCGCATTCCCGATTGTCTTCTGAAATTTTTTCACTGGTTTCGAAATAATCCAGAAGACTTTTCCCAAACTGTTCGAGACACGAATTGATGAAGTTGGCGCCCATGGCATCGCAAGTTTCAAAACCAGCATCCAACTGGAAATAGTTGGGTAAAATGTGAGGCAATGATTTCAGTTCAATCGCATTAATTCCGCCACCTCGTTCTTCCATTTTGGCCGTCAGAAAAGTACTTTCAGCGAGTATTTTATTCTTAATTTCAGGAAAAATAGCTTGCAGATTTTCCGGATTTCCCTTCCAGATAAAATGAACCTGACCTTTTTTTTCGGTACCCAAAACTTCAGCATGAAAACCTCCACGTTTCGCCCAAAAACCTGCAGCATTGCTCAAGGCAGCCACCACAGAACTTTCTTCTGAAACCAGCGGGAAGAACAACTTCTTGCCGTTTACCAAAAAATTAGGTGCAATTGAAAAAGGAAAGTGAAAAGAGGAAATTGGGTTTTCGCTCAGATCGTCGATGATTTTTTGGATAGAGCTATCGGAGTTTTCAAAGTTTGCCAGCCAGTTGGCGAGGTCTTCCTGAAACCCATATTTTAGAATTAGCGCAACAATGCGCTGTTGTTTGGTGTACTTCGAAAATCCTTTCAGGATGGATTCATCCATGGTAATCGGAATTTATTTTCAAATAGGTTTTGGCCAGACTCAATGACTGAACCTGATTCTGAAGGAAATTTTCCAGCGCTTCATAGCTTTCCGAAGCATGTTTCAAAACGGCTGACGCCATGCCAAAAACTGCCGGAAGCTGCGATTTCGAGGTGAGGTAATATCCATCCAGAGCATTTTGAATTCCTCCGGAAATAATCAGCTGCCGGCAAACCGGATTCGGATTTTCATTCAGGATTTGATTCACCGAATCGACCATTTGATTGGCAGACTGACCCACAAAAGCAAAGGGCAGACTGGCTTCGAATTTTTGCTGATCGCCCCGCAACATTTCCAGTTTTGAGAAATTTGTTCCTCCATAAGCGCCAAATTCGATGGCTTCGATGGGAAGCGCAAGCAATTGCTTCAAACTTTCCGGGCCAAAACCTTGTCCGACTTCTTTCACAATTACTTTTAGCGAAACCTGATCCAAAAGCTGTTGAATGGTTTGCAATGGTGATTGCTTCAGCCGGTTTCCTTCGGGCTGAAACCATTCCTGTAACGGATTGACGTGAACGATCAGTCCGTCGGCACGCAAATCACCAACCAAATCAATGACAGCTTGTATATTTTTTGATGCAAGTAATTCTTCAACTTGAGCAATTCCAAGGTTGGCCCAGAATGGCTGGTCCCCGATTTCGTCCCGAAAATCGAAGTCTTCCCAATCGGTTTTGCTGAATAAAAGTTTGCGGCATGAACCCAAACCCATTCCCATTCCAAATTCGCGGCAGGCACGGGCAATATTGCTGTTAATGGTTTTTGCAACACCAGTTCCGCCGGTCATGCTCGAAACCCACATCGGTGTACGCATCGTTTTTCCGAGAAAATTAATGCTTAAGTCCGCATTTTCAGGATGGGCTGAAAGCATGGGTTCGTAATTAAACCGAAGATCCTGTTCAGTCAGTTTAGTCTGGGATTCCAGAGAAAGATTGATGTGTTCGAGTTTGCGGTCGGAAGCCATTACGAATGATGAATTATGAATGGTGAATGTTGAATGCCAAAACATCAGGAAATGTACAGCTTTTTTTAGACGAATATTCATATTTTGAACATCAATTCAAAGGGTTTCGTTTTACTCCACCCTTTGCTTTTACAAGTCGTCCCTTCAGGACTGAATTCTAACACGTTGAAATCCACTTAGGGGCAAAGCCCCGACTTGTATCAGCATAGGACGAAATAAAATGTAGTCCTATGAATAGCGATACAATTTATTCTTTCAGGATATTCCTCGAAATCACCATCCGGAGAATTTCTGAAGTTCCTTCGCCGATTTGCAGCAAACGCTGATCGCGGTAGAAGCGCTCAATCGGCCATTCACGGTTCTTAAATAAACCGGCGCCACCCAGAATCTGGACAGCTTCGTCAGCTACTTCGCGGGCAATCTCTGAACAGTACAATTTGGCCATTGCTGCCTCTTGTGCAAACGGATGATGGTTATCTTTCAGCCAGCAGGCATTGTATAAGGTGTTTCGGGCATTCTCAATTTTAAGCGCCATATCGGCCAATTTGAAGGCAATCACCTGAAATTCGCTCAGCGATTTGCCAAACTGTTTGCGGTGTTTCGAATAAGCTTTGGCCATTTCGAAAGCTCCCTGTGCCAGTCCAAGTCCAATTGCCGCAATCGACAAACGACCGGAATCCAGCGTTTTCAACATGATTTTGAATCCATATCCGCGTTCGCCCAACTGGTTTTCGAGCGGAACATGACAATCGTTGAAATACAACATGCCGTTGTCGGCAGCGCGCCAAACCAGCTTGCTTTTCATGGTTTCACGGGTAAAACCTTTGCGCTCTTTTTCGATCAGGATTGCGGTAAATTCTTTTCGACCATCTTTCTCGCCGGTAAGTGCCAAAGTGGTCATACCCGCCGAAATTTCCGAAGTGCCGTTGGTAATGTACTTCTTCGAACCATTCACTAAAAACTCATTCCCCAAAATTTGAGCCGTGGTTTCAACGCCCTGTGCATCCGAACCTGCATTTTCTTCGGTCAGTCCAAAAGCCCAAAGCTTTTCGCCGGTACAAAAGGCCGGAAGGAAGGTTTCTTTTTGCTTTTGAGTTCCAAATTCCACAATCGGACCAACACCCAAAGAATTGTGTGCAGCCAAAGTTGCAGCCATTGAACTATCAACTCTGGCCATTTCTTCAATAGCAATAATGTACGAAAGGTAATCGCTGCCTTGCCCGCCAAATTCTACGGGAGCAGTCATTCCCAAAATACCGGTTTTGCCCATTTCGCGAACCAATTCTATAGGAAAAATCTCTTTTTCGTCAAAATCATCGATTACCGGTTTTACAAATTTCTCTGCAAAATGCCGCACTTTCTCCCTGATCCGGTGATGTTTTTCTTGTAATAATGCGTTCATATTCTATTTAAAGCCCCCTAAATCCCCCGCAGGGGGACTTTGAGGAGTGTTATTTCACAATATTTATACTTTAAATTTCCTTTCCCAACTGTTGGGTTTTTCGCTCTCCCCCCTCGGGGGAGTCGGAGGGGGCTAATTCCATCAGCAACTGCCTCTCCACCACCGCATTTCCTTCTTCAACATGTATCTTTTTTACCCTTGCGTTGACCGGGCAAAGTACATGAATTTCAGTTTTCATCGACTCTAAAGTCAATAAAATTTGTCCGGATTGGACAACATCGCCTTCGTTTATATTTAGGTTCAATACCTTCCCAAACAAATCGGCACAAATAAGGTTTTGAAAAATCTTCTCTGAAGCCAACTTTTTACGAACTAATAAAGCCTGATTCAATAGCTGATTGCTATGTAAAGTAAACGAAAATCCATCATGGAATATCAATGTCTCGGTTTCATGAGTCATTAAATAAAAAATAGCGGGCAATTCATTAATCAACAGATCGACAAGTTTGCCGTTCACTTGAATAACCGAAACCTGATATTCTGCCTGGTTGATCCGCAACAGCTTTTTTTGGACTCCTGGTTCAATACGACATTCAAATTTTTCTCCGTCAACGAAAACTTCAAATTGCTGGATCATGCGCCAGAAACCAATGTTTCCCCAGACTGAATTTCCGGAATATTTATTTTCCTGAAAATGAAAAATCAGAAACGCAATAACCAGCTCATCCTTATTCACAAACTTTCTTTTCTCTTTAATTTGCAGGTTAATTTCATCCAGATTCTCATCGATATATCGGGTGAAAATCTGGTTTTCCTTAATAACTCTGCTTTCAACCAATCGCAATAAAAACGAAAGATTGGTATGAATGCCTGAAATACTGGTTTTCGCCAGAGACTTCTTCATCTGATCGATTGCTGAGTAACGGTCTTCTCCCCAAACAATCAGCTTGGCCAAAAGTGAATCATATTTCGATGATATACGGCTTCCTTCCTTTACAAATGTTTCAACCCTTAAGTTTTTCAGTTCAGGAATTCGCCAAAGCGATAGCTCGCCGGCAGACGGTTTAAAGCTGTTCTCAGCGTCTTCGGCACAAAGCCGGACTTCAATTGCATGTCCTGATATCCGGATATCTTCCTGTTTAACAGGTAGCGGATTTCCGGCAGCGACCAACAGTTGCAACGAAACCAAATCCGAATTGGTAATCATTTCGGTTACAGGATGCTCCACCTGAATCCGGGTATTCATTTCCAGAAAGTAGAAATGTCTGTTCTCTTCCAGCAAAAATTCGATAGTTCCGGCATTTCGGTAATTCATCGATTGGGCAATTTTTATGGCTGCTGAAGTTAATTTTTCACGAAGAATTTCATCAACCGAAGGCGATGGTGCTTCCTCAATAATCTTCTGAAACCTTCGCTGTACTGAACATTCGCGCTCGAAAAAGTGCAGTACATTCCCGAAATGATCAGCCATGATCTGAACTTCAATGTGCCGGGCGCGGGGCAGATATTTTTCGACAAACAATTCACCGTTTCCAAAATAGCTGATCGCCTGTCGCTCTGCTTTTTCAAGCGCCGGAGCCAGTTCTTCAGCTGAATGGCATATCACCATGCCCTTTCCCCCGCCGCCACCGGAAGCTTTAACCATAACCGGAAACTCCATTTCAGGAGCATGTTTCAACAGTTTAATTGTGGTTCCCCTGAATGATTTCAGAATCGGAATCCCGATTGATTCAACGTATGCCAGCGCACGATTCTTTTCGCCCATCAGACGAATATTTTCCGGAGTTGGACCGATAAAAACCAATCCGGCATCGGCTACCTTTTGAGCAAAAGCAGAGTTTTCAGACAAGAAACCATAGCCGGGATGAATGGCTTCAGCGCCAGATTCCAACGCAATTTGAATGATCTTTTCGGGATTGAGGTAAGTTTCTGCAAGTGTTTCTCCTGAAAGTAGAACCTTTTCATCAGCCATCGAAACATGCAGCGAGCCAGCATCATCTGCAGCATAAACTGCCACCGAACGAATGCCGTTCTTCTGAGCTGCCTGTATAATCCGGACAGCAATTTCGCCACGGTTGGCTATGAGTATAGAAGTGAAGCCCAAAGCCTCCGCCGACCCCTCAGAAGGAGGGGAGAAAGAAGAACCTCCCCCTTCCCGCTCCACAAGAGGTGGTTTGGAAACCGCAATTCGAATATCTTTGGACTGAAAATGTTTTGGCATGTTCTTATATGATAGGATTTTCAGAATCCTTAGCACTCGCTCCCTTCTCCTTTGGAGAAGGGTTGGGGATGAGGCTGTAATTTGGATTTCGTTTCTCTAAAAATGCCTGAATTCCCTCCTGACCATCCGGAGAAAGAAGCGCTTTGGCTAAAATTGCGGCTGTAACATCAGTATTTGTAACATCAATTTGCCCCGATACAACCTGATTGATCATCTGTTTCGCATTCCTGATTGCACATGGCGATGATTCTTCGAATGATTTCATGAATTCATTCAAGCCTGATTCCAGCTTTCCATCATCAAGCAAAAAATCTATTAATCCTGCCTGATGAGCTTCCGGAGCCAGAAAAAGATCCCCGGTCAGAATCCACTTCCGGAGATTTTGAGCGGATAAGCGTTTGGCAACAAAAGGAAGAATGGTTGCCGGCAATAACCCACGTTTTACTTCGCTGAACATGAACCGGGTATTTGCTTCGGCCAATACAAAATCACAGGCAGCCATCAATCCGATTCCTCCGCCAAATACATTTCCACGAACGGTAGCAATGGTGACCTGAGGCATTTGAAATATTTTCAGTAAAACATCGGCCAATTGTTTGGTCTGAGCAATGTTCTGCTGCTGAGTTCGTTCTTCTGCACCCGAAAACCAATTCAGGTCGGCACCGGCACAAAACGAACGGCCACTTCCGGAAAGTAACACAAATAGCAATTCTTCCTTTGCTGATATTTCGGTCAGCGCATGATCCAATTCAGTGAGTAATTCGGGTACTATCGCATTGTGCCGCTCCGGACGATTCAGTGTAATCCGGGCACTCTGATTTTCAAGTTGAATTTCAATATATCGATAAGAAGCTTCCCCCAACCCCTTCCAAAACAGGGGACTTGAGGAATCGGTATGCTTAGTTTTATCTTTTTGCATTTGCAGCTAATTTCTTTAATTTCTCAATTATTTTTTGTATTCATTGCTCTGCTTCCTGGTGCTTTGCAAAAGGTTTGGAGATGAAGCTTCTTTAAGCCCTCCCTTTTGGGGAGGGTTTGGGTGGGGCTGTCTTTTTACATCCGGAATACCCCGTATCCCGATTCACCAAACGGACGATTCAGAGAAACCGAAATAGCCATCGCCAGCACTTTTCGGGTATCTGCAGGATCGATGATGCCATCGTCCCACAGCCGCGATGAACTGAAATAAGCAGTACTCTCTTCATCAAATTGTTCCAAAAGCAATTCCGAAGAGCCGTTGCTGCCAATACTTTTTAAGACTCCGGAAGCCTGCTCACCGCCCATTACTGAAATACGGGAATGTGGCCACATGAACAGAAAATGCGGATCAAAAGCACGTCCGGCCATGGCATAATTTCCGGCGCCGAATGAGCCGCCGATAACTACAGTAAACTTTGGAACAGATGCATTTGCAACTGCATTGATCAGTTTGGCCCCATCGCGGGCAATGCCCTGATGTTCGTATTTTTTGCCGACAATAAAGCCGGTAATATTCTGTAAAAAAAGCAGCGGTATTTTCCGCTGAACACACAACTGAATGAAATGTGCACCTTTCAGCGAACTTTCCGAAGTCAAAAAGCTTTGATTGGCAATGATTCCAATTGGAAATCCCCAGATTCGGGCAAAGCCTGTTACCAGTGTTTTTCCGTAGTTGGCTTTAAATTCCTGAAACTCACTGCCATCAACCAACCTGGCAATAATTGCATGAGCATTGATTGGCTTTTTTAGATCGCTTGTCAACAAACCATACAACTCATCAGACGGAAAAAGTGGTTCCTGCATAGGTTGAATATCCAGTTTTTGCTTCTCCGGAATTGGTAACCCGGCCACAATATTCCGGCAGATTTTTAGTGCATCCACATCGTCTTCAGCGATGTGATCGGCCACTCCAGAAATAGAAGTATGGACCTCAGCACCACCCAGTTCCTCCGGTGTAACCTCCTCGCCGGTAGCCGCTTTGACCAACGGTGGTCCGCCAATAAAAATGGTTCCCTGGTTGCGCACCATAATGGTTTCGTCGCTCATGGCCGGAACATAGGCTCCGCCCGCCGTGCATGAACCCATCACCACTGAAATCTGCGGAATTCCTTCGGCCGACATACGTGCCTGATTGTAAAAAACCCGGCCAAAATCGAAACGGTCAGGAAAGACATGGGCTTGTTCGGGCAGATAAATACCTCCTGAATCGACCAGATAAATACAAATGAGTTTATTTTGACGGGCAATCTCCTGTGCCCGAACATGTTTTTTAATGGTTTCGCGAATGTACGTTCCTCCTTTGACGGTAGCATCGTTTGCAATGATCAGGCATTCACGGCCTTGAACAACTCCAATTCCGGTAATTATTCCGGCTGAAGGAAAGGCATTTTCGTATTGATTGTATGCTGCAAAGGAGGAAAGTTCAAGAAAGGGAGTGTTTTCATCTACCAGCAAATTGATGCGTTCACGTGCCAGCAACTTTCCGCGTGACCGGTGTTTCTCAGCCGACGCATTGGATCCGTGAGAACTGACGCCTGCCAGTTTCTCCCGAAAGAGTTTCAGTAACTCTGAGTAATTCCTGAAATTTTCCAGGAATTCGGGAGATGAGGTTCGTACATCACTTTGTTTAATTTTCACTGTCATTTGATTAAACAGAATAGTTTTAACCCTTAGACAAAAAAACTAACTGTTTAGTTCACCATACAGGTACATATTTTCTCCAATACCTCTGATTTCAGTAAGGTTTATCGAGTGAACTGAGTTTTTTTGTATTCCTGATGCTTTAAAACGGACAGGAACATAGTGTTGTCCATAGCCATTGGCAATGCCTTGTGCTATTTTCTCAACCAAAACCTCCTGGGTTTGCCCAATGAATGAAGTCAGATAATGTGCCTTATTCTCTTCTGAAAGTTCTCTGATCTGAAGTGAACGTTCATTCTTGATTTTCTCCGGAATGTGATTTTCAAGTCGTTCAGCACGTGTTCCTTTCCGGACAGAATATTTGAAAGTATGCACATGACTAAAGTTGAATTCTTTGACAGCTTCTATCGTTTGCTGAAACTCTTCATCCGTTTCGCCCGGAAAACCCACAATAATATCGGTTGTGAAATTAAAATCGGGATAGACCGACCGGAACTGATTGATTGTTTTGCGGAATTGTTCCACATCATACATGCGGCGCATCCGGAGTAAAGTCTTTTCTGATCCGCTTTGCAGGCACAAATGCAAATGTGGCATCAATTTCGGGTGCGAAAAAAGTTCGACAAAACGATCGCCAAAACCATCCGGTTCGAGCGACGAAATACGTACCCGAAAATCGCCCGGAACTTCAAGTATTTTGGCCAGAAGATCTTCAAAGCGCGATTCACCATCCTCGTACCTGCCAATGTTGACGCCGGTTATAACGATTTCCCTAAATCCGTTTTCGATGGTTTTGCGAACACTTTCCAACACGTCATCAACGGGCCTTGAAACTGCCCGGCCACGCACCATTGGAATGATGCAAAAGGTACAAAAGTTATCACAGCCATCCTGAATTTTAACAGCACTTCGGGTATGCAGACTTTTTTGGACCGGTTCGTAACGAAATACATCCTGCGGCAATTGATCGGGGTGCAGAATTTCCCCGGAAAAATGAGCTTCGACTAATGATAGAACCGAACTCTTCCGGTTGTTCTCAACTACAAATGTGATGTTGTCCTGACTTTCTAATTTTTCCTTGAAATTATTGGCCATGCAACCTGTAACTACCACCACGGCATCCTGGTTTTTGCGCGAAGCCTGGCTTATCACCGTTCTGGATTTTTGGTCGCTTTGATTCGTTACTGTACAGGTATTTATTATCACCACATCGGGTGATTCCTCAAACCCAACCAATTGGTATCCGGCCTGGTCAAAATCAGTGACCAAAGCATCGGTTTCGTATTGGTTGAGACGGCAACCCAAGGTCTTAAAAGCGACACGTAAGCCTCCCCCCAACCCCCTCCGAAGGAGGGGGCTTAAGGAAGCGTTATGCATAGTTATATTTTTTTGCATTTGTAATTTATTCCGTTAATTGCTCAAATGTTCTTAGTTTTCAATGCGCTAATCCCTTCTCCTTTGGAGAAGGGTTGGGGATGAGGCTTAGAGATTTAGAGGGGCTTTAGGGCTTCCTTTCCACTTAAAGAAAAGTCGGCAGCCGAGGTAATTTTAACTTCCACGATCTGGCCCATCAGGGAATCATCATGCTTATCTAATCTCACAATTAATTTTCCCTCTGTAAGACCGGTTGAAAGGCCGGTTTTACGGTCAGTTCCGTTAACAAGAACTCGCATGGATTTGCCAACTAATGTTTCATTGTATTCGCGGGAATGAATTTTCAGAATTTCAGAAGAACGGTGTAAGCGATCCTTTTTATCTTCAGTAGATACTTCATTTTCCCAACGGTAACTGGCAGCTCCGGGACGAGGTGAATACATGGCAATGTAGGCCATGTTGAAACGGAATTCGTTCATCGCTGTTACCGTGTTCTGAAACTCAGCTTCTCCTTCGCTCGAAAAACCTACAATGATGTCGGTAAATAAGGTAGCCTGCGGAATTAATTCACGGATATCAGCCACAATCCGGCGGTATTTGTCAATCGAGTGGCGGCGGTTCATCTTGATCAGTACTTTTTCATCGCCGCTTTGCATGGGCAAATGGATTTGCTTCGCCAGACAATCATAGGAGGCAATTACCTCAATCACATCGCGATTCATGTCCTGTGGATGCGGCGAGGTAAAATAAACCCAAAACTCTTCTCCTGAAGTTTTTCCGTATTCGCCAATTTGCCTGATCAGTTCGCCAAAATTGATTTCCTCTCCGTTTTTATCCAGTCCATATGAATTGACATTCTGACCCAAAAGGGTTATGGATTTATAGCCCTGATTAACCAGATGACGCACTTCGTCAATTATTTCGGAGGAAGGACGTGAAACTTCGCGACCCCGGGTATATGGAACCGCACAGAACGTGCAGAACTTATCGCATCCGTTCTGAATCGGTACAAATGCTTCATAACTCGACTGGTATTTGGGTTTGATGTGCCACATTTCGGCGATGTGTTCGTTTTTTGGCATCACCGATTGCGGATTTTTTAGTCCGGCAGGTGTAACAACCCCATATTCGCGAATCATTTCAGGTAATTGGCTTAATTCGCTCATCTGAAAAGTCAGGTCGAACGATTTCAGAAATTTTTCCTTATCAGCCGGCAAAAGACATCCTGATACAAACGTGATTAAGTTCCGTTTGTTTTTCCACCGGTTCCATTGGGCAATTTTATTGTACACCTTATCAATGGGTTTTTGCCGCACCGAACAGGCCAGCATCCCCAGCAAACTCGCTTCTTCCTCGTTATCCGTAGGAACATAACCCATACTTTCGAGCACTGAACTTACCCGTTCACTGTCCGAAATATTCATTTGGCAACCCAATGTAATCAGGTGGTATTTCATTTTTTCATTTTTTAATGATAATTGATGAACGATAATTTATTCATCCTTTTTATTTCGCCTTGCAGGCAAAATTTCGCAATTACACAATGGGCGGGATTTTCCGGTTGAACTTTACAGTTAGTTCAAATTAAGACTTTCCCTATCAAAGAAGCACATAAACACGACTTGCCAGGAAGTTTGCTGGTAGCGAAAGGCATTCTTTCTTCACTCACTCTTTCAAATATTTTTCGCATAATGTCTTCCCATATAAAGCATATATACCCCATAGCCAGTAGTTGCAATAGCTACTCCTATACTTACAAATGCTAATGTAGCTGATATTGAAGGCAACTTCATTATCAGCATACCAATCCCACTCAACGCAATAAGGCAAGTCCATGAAGAAAAATAGTAATCTATTTTTCTTTTAAAGATTATTGCCATCGGATAAAAATGCAGACCTACAATCAAGGCAATAGCCGGAAGGACAAAAATATCATAATGAAAGTTTCTCAGTATATTAACTATTAGAAAAATAGCTAATCCTTCAATCCCAAAAAGTATTCCAAACCTTTTCCCTTTCTTTTTCCCTTCCAACTTTTGAGCATCACTGTTTATACTTGGAAATCGATTTAAAATGGAGAAAAGGTAAATAGCAAACATTACAAAAACAAGGCTGAATGACCCAAATAAAATTAATACAATTCCGTAATCGTTGCCTTTAATCTTGGCGTCAGCATTGATTGACCAAAACAATGTAAAAAACGCCATCAACAGCAATCCTCCTGCAATATTTATTATTGCATTCTTTGGTACCTTAACCAGTCCTTTATCCATGTAAATATTAAATAAAATTCTAAAAAATCATATACTTTCAGATAGTTGGCTTCTTACTAAAAATAAACTTCGCAGTGAATCTGATCGCGTTCAAAACCTTTTTCTTTCAGGATTTCCAGCGAATCAAAAATCATGTCGCTATTGCCACAAAGATAAAACTGGGTTTCCGGTGAAAAAGTACAGTCTTTCAAATAGCTGGTCAAACGTCCCTGAAATGTTCCTTTTGAGTCGCGGCTTGTGCAAAGAATGTAACGATCGGAAGCATATTCGCTGCGATCATATGCTTCTTTAGAATAACGAACTCCGTGAATCAACGAATAATTGATTTCCGGGTATGTCCGAACAATGCTCCGGAAAGGTGCAATGCCGGTGCCGCTTGCAATGAAGACAAATTTCCCGGTTTCGGCATCTTTGGGTTCCATCCCGAATTTACCGAAAGGGCCATGAATTTCAACCAGATCACCGACTTTCAATTTCCTGAGTTTAGGTGTAAAATAACCTTTCTCAACTTCCTTGACCAACACATCAAGGTTATTGTCGTTTTTTCCGCTGTAAATTGAATACTCGCGGCTCTGGTAATCACCATAAATACCGAGTGAAATATGCTGTCCGGCCTGAAAATCAAATCGTGCCCTGGGCAATTTCAAGGAAAAAGTTTCATCCGTCAACTGCCTGATCTCTTCAACCTTATAAAAGCTTTCGTCAATCTTTATATCGTGCTTTATTAAACTCATCATTGCAACAAAATTTTGGACTGCAAAAATAATTATTTATTTCTATTTCAGACAATTAAATCTTTTATTTTGACCTAAAATGGGGATTGTTATTTATTTCACAACTTTAGTGTATTCCTTCGACTGATCATTGAAAATGAATTCGAGAATATAAACTCCTGAAGTCAGTGATGAAGTGTGAATTGAATTATTCGGATTTTGTTCTGAATGAACAAGTTGTCCGTTCAGATTGAAAACATTTATTTTGCCAACCGTGTGATTTAAATTGCTGATATTAAAATAGATCACTTCATCAAACGGATTGGGATAAACGCTAATATCCGAATTTTCGAATTTAACTTCATTTACCCCGGTGGCATTCATTAAACCAACTTTCATCCCGTTTCCAAAACTGGTAACCCAAAGTTCATTTTGATTGTATGGATTGAAAAATACCCGTTCAGGTTGACGAAACGGATAACTTTCGACCAAAGTCCAGCTTGGGGTAATTGTATTCATGTTGCTGCTCATCCAAAGGCCTTGGGTTTCGGTCGTCAAATAGGCCTGATTGGCCAACTTTGGGTTGAACGTAATTGAACTCACCCGATCGAATTGAGCACCTGTAAGTTTTGTCCAGTTCTTTCCCCGGTCAGACGTTTTATACAATCCACCCAGGCCATTTGGGGCTCCTCCCCAACCGCTGAAAACACATACATACCAGGTATTCTGAGCCGGATCAGCCGGATCGAGCACCAGGTCGTTAGTCCAGTATTTCATACCGGCATGGCTCACGTCGCTCCATGAATTGGCAACCGGATCATAAATAAAAACTCCGGAACTTGCCGTAAAGCCTGATGATGTTCGTCTTCCGGAGAAAGTACAAACCATTTTTCCATCGTTTAAAACCTGAATGCATGCCGGATGACCTTCAGTCCGTGGCGGATTTGGCAGTTTGGTCCAGACCGATGCTGCTCCGGATGATAAATTGTTGGTCATATAAATGCCACCCGATTGCAAACCTTGAGTTCCTCCAAAATGAATGACTGAAGCGTACATTCGTTCCGGATTATTCGGATCATTAGCCAGCCAAAAAACCGGGTGGCCAAAAGTGTGCAGCGTTGTCCAATTGACACCGTTGTCAGTCGACAGAACAATCTTGCCATTACTGTCTGCAGCATCGAGTTGGGCATCAGCCAGACGAGTAC
This sequence comes from Bacteroidia bacterium, assembly GCA_037143155.1. Lineage (GTDB taxonomy): Bacteria > Bacteroidota > Bacteroidia > Bacteroidales > Prolixibacteraceae > Aquipluma. The sequence continues at coordinate 8,988 of JBAWZG010000026.1, read as the reverse complement.
TTTGGTACATGTCATGAATATTTGAACAAGCGCCATAGAGATTTCCATTGCTTGTTTTGACCATACGATACAAGGAATTTACTGAGAACCCATTGTAATTGAAGCTCCATTTATTGCCGCCATCGACACTTTTTATGCCCCCGATATCGCTAAAACAGGCCATCATTTTAGTCGCATCGATCCATTGAATCTGCCAACAGGTTGTGTTTTCAAGTCCGATACTTGCATACGATTGCTTTGCCGGAGTAGCTGCCGCCACCGGATGCTGATCATTGCTGCTGACGTAAGCTTGTGCCCAGCTTGCACCTCCATCGCTTGTAGATTCAACATGGCCAAAAGTTCCAAAAAGCACTTTTTTCGAGTTGCTGGGCGCAACACTCACGCCAAAACAGGTTTCACTCCAACTCCAGTTTTTATCGCCACCAGCTCCTTCCCATCCTGTATTAATATTTGAATTATTGCTGGTATTAAAAACCTTTGCCCAACCCTTGCCAGCGTCAATTGATTTATAAACCAATGGAGCACTTAGCGCATTGTCATGTCCGCCGAGATAAATAGTATTCACATCATTTTCAGCCATACCGACATACATCACAAAATCGTTGGCAAAATTGAGACCTGCCGATCGTGAAACCCAGTTTCCATTGTCATCGTCCATGGTGTAAACTCCTTTGGCAAAGTTGTAATAATCCCAGGGCATGACTCCATTGTAGGTGCCTGAACTGTTCGAGCAAATACAGGCAAAACGTGTCGTTGAACCGTTTTTTGCTCCGGCGAAATTCCAGATCACTTGTCCTGAAGGAATTCCGGAGGTATTCTGAACAGTAAAAGTTGCTCCTGAATCTGAAGACCTGATCAAACCATCATTGGTCCCTATGTAAATGTTGGTTCCATCCCAGAAAACACCGCCAAGTATTAACCCGGCTCCATTATTTGCTGCCTGCTTTACCAATTTAAAGCTGGCACCTCCGTCGTTCGAAAACAAGATGACCCCATAAGCTCCAATGATCAGCTGATCCGGATTGTTGTAGTTTGCGACGATCCGGTAAACATTGTCATAATTTGAGACCGAATAACTTGTCATCGCTTTCCATGTGGTCCCGCCATCGGTTGTTTTTACCGGATAGCCTGAATTTCCATCGTTAAAATTACTATAGGCAATATTATTGTCTTTGGTAAATTCATAGGTGGAAGTATTGAATACCTGAAGTTTGGAAAAATGTATCTGCGAATACGATTTCCCATAGTCTGTACTATGAAACAATTCGCTCATATCGCAGCTCACATAAAATTCGTTGTCGTTTGCTGGATTTATTTTCGGGAAAAACAATGCCCCGCCGCCGCCAATTCCTTTGGGAGCGAATAGGTTTGGCTGAGTCAATGCCGGAAGGGAAAAAATGCAAATCAGCAATTGCATGAAAACAAGTTTTTGCAGCTTCATACAAACGTTATTAGTTGCACAAATCTAAAAAAACGATTTCACATCCTATTGAAGATCTCATCTTTTTGGAACTTAGAATTTCAGGTAGAAATCCCGCGTTAATTCTTTGTACTCCAGAGTATAATCGTGATGTGTTTCGAATTCAATCATCAGCCGTTCTTCGATCGTAGTACATTCTGATTGAGCTAATTCCACCAATATTCTGAAATCTGGTTTGACTGGATTCGGTTTGATCCGGCACAAACGTGAAATGTACAACTTATTGGAAAGACACAACTGTTGTATTTCCGGAAGGCTTTCGACAGGCAAAATCAAGGCAATGCGGCCGATTTCAGTAAGCATATTTGCTGCTCCTGAAATCAAAACCTCTAACGGTAATGAATCAGAATGCCTGGCTTGTGCCCGATTTTTAGATGGCGCTTTAAGGCCATTTTCGGCGAAAAAAGGAGGATTACTCACAATCAGGTTATACTTATGCTCGTTTTGTTTTGCAACATCCTGAAAAGCAGATAGCTTGATTTGTATCCTGTCATTCCATGGCGATTGCTGAACATTTAGAGCTGATTCCCGAAAAGCATCCGGATCAATTTCAACGGCGTCAATCCTGGCAGAGCTGTTTTTTTGAGCCATCATCAGGGCAATTAGACCCGTACCGGTACCAATATCCAGAATTCGTTCGGCAGCTGAAGTATCTGTCCAGGCACCAAGCAATACCCCGTCCATTCCAACTTTCATGGCCGATCGCTCCTGAATAATTCGGAATTGTTTGAATTGAAAATAGTTGTTGCGGGGCATATTCAAAAAATCAACAATGTTTTTCCAATCGCATCCCGAAGCTCCGGTTCTACTTTTGTTTGTTCGGCATATTCGTTCCATCGGGCCACAACTTCAGCAACTTGGATGACGATTGCCGGCGCTTTTTTGACATTCATTTTTCGTCCAACTTCGAGCAAATCGTCGCGGGTAATTCCCTGCCTTTTCCCATTGATACTGAGCGAATGTTGGCTCACCCAAGCACTTCCCGGACGATAAGCATGGCAAACATCGTATGCCGGAGCAAGCCTCCACTCGCCCGACTGATTCATGGTAAAAGCAAAATTTTTGGTATGATCATCACAATTCTGAGCCATTACATTAAAAACCATTCTTCGGAACATCTGCTCCGCTTCAGGATAAGTCAAACGCAGCATACGCATGGTTTGAAACAACTGCTCGTAGCTGTACGAATAAATATCGTTAAAATCATAATGCATCATTGCGCAAAAAGTTTGCACATGCAGCTTTTCATTGTTGGCCAAACGATCAAAACGCCGCGTCATAAAATGTGCCCTTCCGTTTTCCTCAATCAAACGGCATTCCATCATTTCAATTCCGCAATCAGCAGCCATCAAATAATAAGCCATTTCTACTCGCCCATATCCTGAAGTTGCACCAAACTGGCTATCGTCTACCCCATCGAACTTCAGTAACCAGTGAGAAAACCCTTCAGGAGCCTGAGCCTGACCCGAGCGTACATCGCCGGTTTCAGGATTATAGGCAATTACCGCTTTTGCCCTTGCGCCGCCAGCCGAAGTTCCGATTTTCAGAATATCCGAGAGTGCCTTTTGCTCATCATGCGAAAGATCGGTTTGAAAAAACTGCCTTCCCGAAAGAATTTGCTGAGCCACTTCAGCCAAACTTCCGATCTCAACTTTGCTCGACTGATTCGCTGATTTCGGAATCACCGGCTCAAACTCAAGCGCACCCATTCCACGTTTTCCGGTAAAACAAAGCATCTCAACCGGATTCATGCTTCCTGAAGGGCGACCGACCCGCGCCAGCCACGCATTGATCAGCGCATTTCCGTAGCGATCGGGTAAAATATCGGCCAGCAAACCGGGCAAACCTTTAAACGTTGAACTTCCAGCCAGTTCAGGGAAAGAAAATATTTGACCTTTGGCCGTTCCAACAGGCATTTTAAGTGGCGCAACATCGAGCTTATACTGAAGAAATCCCGGATCGAACTCAAAATCAGCAATGCCCGAGTCCGGATTCCAGTGAATGGCGCCCACCCGCTTCTCCCAAATGTTTATGTACGCGTTCTCGATCATCACCAATCAGGTAAAGGATAAGTTTTTGGATCGTTTGTTTTTCTGCTGCGTTTGCGCTTTTTCATCTCCATCTTGGCAAGATACAGTGGACTAGCTTTTTCTTCTACCTGAAAAACTTTCAGAAAAGATATCTGATCAAGTACCCTCAAAATCTGAATCAATGTGATTAGTGTCCCTCCGCGTCCGTTTTCGATTTGACTAAGCGTACTCCGATTGATTCCGGCGGAAACTGCCACATCTTGCTGACTCTTGTTTTGCCTGATGCGTGATTGCTGAATGAATTGGCCGATCATAGCCTGCAAGGCTTCATCACTAAATTCACTCCATTTAATGTTAGTATTTTCCATCATTACGTAGTTATTTTATAGTTACTGATGGCTATTACTAACAAATGTACAATTTATTTTGGAAATAAAAAATCAAATGTTGATTTTTTATTATAATGTAGTATTTTTACAACATTAAGCGTCAATTACTATTATATTGATGGTTTTATACAACATTTATTCGAACTATTTTATAAATACTTATCAACCTCCCCAATTTTCCCGATCCAGACTCCGGTATTGAATGGCTTCCGACAAATGGTGGCTTTCGACCCGTTCATTTCCTTCCAGATCGGCAATGGTGCGCGAAACTTTCAGGATGCGGTCATAAGCACGAGCTGACAAACCAAGCTTTTCCATGGCATTTTTCAGCAGACTACTACTGACATCATCCAGATCGACGTGTTGCCGGATCATTTTTGATGACATTTGGGCATTGCAGAAAACTCCATCGCTTTTGGCAAACCGCTGCGACTGTATTTCACGGGCTTTGATTACCCGTTCGCGTATGGCAATGCTGGGTTCAGTGGCCGCCTGATCGGACAACTTTTTAAATGGCACCGGCACGACTTCCAGATGAATATCGATACGATCCAACAGCGGACCGGATATTTTATTGAGGTATTTTGGAACCATTCCCGGAGCACATACACACTCTTTAGTCGGGTGATTGTAATACCCGCAAGGGCATGGATTCATGGAGGTTACGAGCATGAAAGATGCCGGATATTCTACCGAAAATTTGGCGCGTGAAATTGTAATTGTCCGGTCTTCCAAAGGTTGACGCATGACTTCGAGCACTTGCCTTTTAAACTCCGGAAGTTCGTCCAAAAATAAAACGCCATTATGTGCAAGGCTAATTTCCCCCGGCTGAGGGAAAGCACCGCCACCAACTAATGCTACATCACTGATGGTGTGGTGCGGACTTCTAAATGGCCGCTGCGTCATCAGCGAAGTATCGCGATCAATCTTCCCGACTACCGAATGGATTTTGGTTGTTTCCAGTGCTTCACGAAGGGTAAAAGGTGGAAGTATCGTCGGGATTCGTTTTGCCAGCATCGTCTTTCCGGCACCCGGCGGGCCAATCATGATAATATTATGACCACCGGCAGCCGCAATTTCCAGAGCTCGCTTAACATTTTCCTGACCTTTGACGTCTGAAAAGTCCACGTCACATTCATTCACTTTCGAAAAGAATTCTTCGCGGGTGTTGACAATGGTTTGCTCCAGTTCCAGTTCGTCATTGAAAAACCCAACCACTTCGCTGAGACTTTCAACTCCATAGACTTTCAAAGTATCGACCACTGCCGCCTCGCGTGCGTTTTCTTTTGGAAGGATAAACCCTTCGAAGCCTTCTTCGCGCGCTTTGATGGCAATGGGCAATGCGCCTTTCACAGGTTGCAGGTTTCCATCGAGCGATAGTTCGCCCATCATGATGTACTTGGATACTTTGACCTGTCTAATTTGCTCAGAAGCGGCCAGAATGCCAATGGCTAAAGGTAAATCGTAGGCCGAACCTTCTTTCCGGATATCAGCCGGGGCCATGTTGATGACTACTTTTTTGTGGGGCCATTTGAAATTGTTCAGCCGTATGGCCGATTCGATGCGTTGTTGACTTTCTTTCACCGCATTATCAGGAAGACCCACCATGAAAAATTTAATACCCTGAGAGATTTCAGTTTCGATGGTAATTGTTGTTGCATCGATACCATGGACAGCACTGGCAAAGGTTTTGATCAGCATGAACTGGAAATTTAGGATTTCGTTTCACCTAAATTTACAAAGACCGACGCAAACAACCAAATTATGTTGAATTTTTTACTCCTGAAGGAGATGAAATCAGATCAATAAGTTTTCAAATCCAGGTTGGCGCTGTCTATCATCGTCACCCATTTTCCCATTTTTTTCTGAATGATCCTGAAATGATGCTGGTCTTCAGGAGTGACAAAAGAAATGGCTGTTCCCGGATTTTCTGCACGGCCGGTTCGTCCGATACGGTGTATGTAATCTTTGGGCGAACGAGGCAATTCATAATTGATTACATGAGGTAAAAATTCAATGTCGATGCCACGTGCCAGAAGATCGGTGGTAACCAAGACCTGAAGTTTTCCTGTTTTGAATTCGCGCAAAGCTTCGGTACGTGCTCCCTGGCTCTTTTTGCTGTGGATCGACACCGCATCGATTCCATTTTTGCAAAGCTTGTCGGCCACATTATCTGCCTGAAAGGTGGAAGAGGTGAAAACCAGGACTTGCTTCAAATCATTCTTTTTGATGAGGTAACGCAAAAGTGGTCCTTTCTTTTCAAGCGGAACAAAATAACCCGTCTGTTCAATCAGGTCGATACTTTCCGGTTCGGATTCCATTTTGATTATCACCGGATCACGGAGAATTATCTGGTTAATTTCGGCAAGATTATCGTTTAAGGTAGCCGAAAATAAGAGGTTCTGCCGCTTTTGAGGGAGCAACGAAAATATCCGTTTCATCTCTTCCTGAAAACCCAGATTCAGCATTTTATCTGCTTCGTCCAACACAAGCGTGTCAATTTCAGATAAATGAACGGCATTCGAATCAACCAATTCGAGCAACCTTCCGGGCGTTGCGACCAATACCTGAACACCTTGCAGTCCGATCATTTGCGGATTAATTGAAACACCTCCAAACACAGCGCTAATCCGAACCCGTTGCGGAAGTTCCGAACCAAACTGAATGAAGACATCCCGAATCTGAACTGCCAGCTCACGGGTTGGAACCAAAACCAAAACCTGCGCATGCCTGTTATTTGCAACCGAACTGCCCTGCAGATTCGTTAAAATGGGCAACACATAACTGGCTGTTTTGCCGGAACCGGTTGGGGCAATTCCTAAAATATCCCTTTTTTTCAAAATGGCTGGAATAGCTTCTTTTTGAATGGGATAAGGCTGTGTATAATTCTGATCAGCAAGCGTTTTTAATAAGGCGGGCGATAAACCAAACGACGAAAATGACATAGGACTGATAATAAGTTTTCAGGGACAAAGATAGAGGAATAAATTATAGATGTTTTTCTGATCCTGAATCTTGAAAACCTCTATTTCACCGAAGATTTTCGGACTATCAATTTCGTTTTCAGAACCACCTGCTGCGGAATTGCTTCCGGATGTTCAATTTGTCTGAAAAAAAGCCGGGCAGCTTCCAATCCAAATTCGAAGGTCGGGTGAGTAACCGAGGTCAATTCAGGATCAACCAGGGTGGAATGAAATTCATCGGTGAAACCTACCAGAGCAATATCTTCAGGAATACGAAGTCCGCGGCGTTTAATTTCTTTCATGGCAGCAAAAACGACGTAATCGTTTATTCCAAAAATCGCATCCGGTTTTTCGGGCAAATCAAGAAGTTGTGAAGTTGCCCTTGTCGCATCTTCTGAACTCATATTGCAATGCACCAGAAATTCGGGACGGAAATCCAAACCGCAACTTTTTAATCCGGCGAGATAACCTTGTGTGCGTTCCTGAGAAATACTCAGGTTTTCAGGACCAGCGAGGTATGCAATTCTCCGGAACCCGTTTTCAAAAAAATGAAGGGTAATTTTCTTTCCGGCATCCACATCATCAACCACTACCGATGGAACTTTATCCTTCCGGCAAATCCGGTCGAAAAATACCAATGGAATATTATTGCTAATCAACCGGTCGAAATGATCATAGTTTTCAGTTTCCTGACTCAGGCAAACAATCAAACCCTCGACCCTGGTTTTCATCAGGTTCTCGACTGCTTTAATTTCTTTTTCCAGAGTTTCATTGGAGGAAGCAATCAAAATGAAATAGCCTTTTTCTTCAGCAACCTGCTCAATTCCTGAAATAATGGATGAATAAAAATGAGTAACCAAATCCGGAACAATTACTCCGATCGTGCGGGTTGCCTGCTTGAGCAGACCCATAGCCAGAGGATTCGGTGTATAATTCATTTCAGCAGCCAGTTTCTGAACCTTCCGGGTCACCTCGGGACTGATATCCGGGTGATTGTTGAGCGCTCTGGAAACCGTTGAAATGGAAACTCCAATTTCCTGTGCCAGATCTTTTAGCGAGATATGTCTTTTACCCTTTTCCATAGTTTTTTCAATCCTGCAAAGCTAACAGAAAAAACAAAAGCCCCATCCCCGACCCTTCCCCAAAAGGGAAGGGAGAATGGCCTTTATTGTGTCAAATGTTTCATCTAAAAAGAGCCTTTGACCTTTACAAAATGAATAGCCATCGATGCCGGTGCTTTAATCCCCCTCTTTCGAAGGGGGTTTGGGGAGGCTCTTTAAATGTTTCTCAACACATTTTTCGAGCGCAAACCTTTGCGCTAACCTTTGCGCTATACGTTGAATCTAAACTTTTTGCGGGAGGTTTTTTTTATGCTAATATTTGCATCACAGGAACTCTGAAATCGGATTGATTTTTATTTCTGTCATACATTTTTTCAAAAAACAAATCGGACCACAATAATTTAAAACATACCAAATGAAGAAAATAGTAGTAGCCGGAGCCGGTGGTTTTATCGGCGGGCATCTGGCCAGAAAGTTAAAAGATATGGGAAATGATGTTCGTGCAGTGGATAAAAAACCAATGAATCAATGGTACCAGGTTCATACCGACATCGATAATCTGGTTCTTGATTTGAACCTTAAAGAGAATTGCTATACCGCACTGAACGGTTATAACGAAGTGTTCAATCTTGCTGCCGACATGGGCGGAATGGGCTTCATCGAAAATCACAAGGCTGAATGTATGCTGAGCGTGCTAATCAACACCCATTTGCTGATGGCTGCCAAAGATCTGGGCATCGAGCGCTTTTTCTATGCTTCCTCGGCCTGTGTATATAACGGCGATAAACAAAAAGAAACTGATAATCCGGGGCTGAAAGAAGAAGATGCCTACCCTGCTCAGGCTGAAGATGGTTACGGCTGGGAAAAATTATTCTCGGAACGCATGTGCCGGCATTTCCGCGAAGATTATGGAATCACCACACGCGTTGCCCGTTTTCACAATGTTTACGGACCTCACGGAACCTGGGATGGTGGACGCGAAAAAGCGCCTGCAGCTATGTGCCGCAAGGTGCTGGAAGCCGAATTATACGGAAAAGACGAAATCAACATCTGGGGCGACGGCGA
>JBAWZG010000025.1:0-28744 GCA_037143155.1 Bacteroidia bacterium | reverse complement strand
GCGACCCCCCGCCCCCCAGACGGATACGCTACCAAGCTGCGCTACACCCCGAACTCTATTGCATGCAAAAGTAGCCATCTTGTTGAGTTATGCAAAAAAACAGTTGACTTTTTACTCGTAGAAATCCTGGTATTGATGATTTGGTCTGGCAAAAAGTGGTTTATGAATCGGCTGATGAAGAACTTTCGGCTTGATTTTCTTTCTGGCTTTTTCAGCCGCTAACCGATGCCTGAAATCTTCCAAAATATTCATGTAATTAATGTAAGCATCGTATTTCGATTTATAAATAAAAGTGTTTGAGAATTGTTCGTGATAAGCCGGATGATTTTCGTCCATCAGGTGGAAATGATCGGAGGTTTGAAGGTATTGCCAATCGATTTTGAGATTGGTATTATCCAGATGTTCAGTCTGTGTTTTTAGTTTAAACAATTGATTCATTGCATCGGTCTGCAATTCATTTCCAGGATAATACGATGGATGGAAATGTTCAGCCCAGCAAATTGGTTCTTCTGTTCCTATTTCGGAAACGGAACCGAATTTCTCCATCAAAACAGTTGGTAAATCAAATCTATATCGTTTGCTCTTATTTATTATGGTAATAAACTTTCTGAAAACGTGTAATTTGGAAATCATTTCTGGACCACCCAATGTGAGGTATTTTAGATAGATATTTATCACGGGTTCTTCAACTCTGACTGCCTGAAAATTGGCAAAAAGCTGTTTTGATATTTCCGGATTTTGCAGAAAAGTTGAAAACTCATTGCTGATGACATCATTCCGAAATAATATTTTGATTTTTTTCTGACTTTCGCCGGAATACAAGTAATTCGGACTTCTCCATTGTAAAATTTTATTGCACCCATTGGTGAATATGGCGGGATAACCCGAATCGGAAATTATTTCACAAATCCGGTTAGTGAAAATTAAATCAGTATTTATAAATACCTGTGGTTTTTTTCCGAAATAGTATTCAATGCGTTCCCTGTTCAGGCTAATCTGGCGTTGGAATTCTTCCTTGTTTTCGCACAATGAGGCTATGGAATGCGAACTGGTACCTCCCATAAATTCGACCTGACCAGTATCAGCAAGTTGTCTAAAGCTGTTGAGTACCTTTGGAGTATAAATCAGGAATTGGTCAAGTGCAGTTCCTGAAATGTAAAACGAAAGTTTCAGTTTCCCTTTTGATTGATCAATTAGTTTGAGTAAAAAATCATTAACCGGCAAATAATAATTAGTTACAGCCTCATTAATTTCCCTTTCAATCCTGAAATCGTCATAGTACGACTTTGAGTTTCCCACATCGAAATAACGAAATGTTTGGAAGCTGAAAGGGTGGTGGATTTGAAAGAACAGGCATATATTTTTCATGATGCTTGTCTGATTGTCTGGAAATAAACTTGCCTGATCTGAATGGCCGCAAGTTCCCAGTTAAGTTTACTAACCTCTGTTTTCCCTTCAGTCATCATTGCATTGGCCAATGTTTTATGCTTCAGAATATTATAAACGGCATCTGCCATGGCGTGTACATCCCAGAAGTCGGTTTTAATCACGTTCATGATTAACTCTGAAACTCCCGATTGCTTCGAAATTATTACAGGGACATGAGCAAGCATTGCTTCGAGCGGAACAATTCCAAAAGGTTCGGATACCGAAGGCATGATAAAAATATCGCTTTTATAAAGCATTTCGGTTACCTCATCACTTTCCAGAAAACCGGTAAAATGGAATCGGTCGCTGATATGGTAGTGTGCACACAATTCGACGATACGATTCCTCAATTCGCCATTTCCAGCCATCACAAAATGCACATTTTTGATCCGGTTGATTACCATGCGGGCTACTTCAACGAAATATTCAGGCCCTTTCTGGATGGTAATCCGACCAAGAAAGGTTACTGTTTTCTGTTTACTTTTCTTTTTAATTTCAGGTAAGGCTCGATAGAAATTAGGATCAATGGCATTGTACACCGTTGTTATTTTTTTTGCCGGAATGTTGTATTGTTCAGTTAGTCTGTGTTTTATGCGGTTGCTTACAGTAATAATCTGATCGGCTTCTTCCATTCCATTTTTTTCGATGTCATAGATCGCCTGATTTACAGATCCACCACTTCGGTCGAAATCCGTTGAATGAATATGAACGACCAGTGGCTTGCCGGAAATCCGTTTTGCAGCAATTGCAGCTGGAAAAGTAAGCCAATCGTGTGCATGGATAATTTCAAATTCATTGTTTTGGGCAATTGTTTCAGCAACAATGGCATAGTTGTATATTTCTTCAAATAAATCCTGGCCATATTTTCCGGAGAAATTGATTTTTCTTCCTTCCTTAACTATTTCGTTGGTCGATTTTTTCTGGATTTCGATTGACGATTGATATTTTTCAGCAAAACTTTCAGGAGTCAGGTATGGAACAAGTCTTGAGGAAACTTCGAGTGTCCTTAATGATGGGGAACTTTCAGTAAAAAGAGTATCATTTTCTATGAAAATATTATCTGCACTGATTAATTGAATAGTTGTTGATGGCTCATTTCCATATGCTTTTGGAACTACAAAGGCGACTTTCACATCAGCACATGACGACAAACCTTTAACAATACCAAAACAGGCAGTACCTAATCCACCCGATATATTGGGAGGAAATTCCCATCCGAACATGAGTACATTCATCGGTTCTATATTATATCATGTTTGCTAATAATCCTTTAGTTCCGGAACGCTGATAAGCTCGAATAATATTTTAACAGTGTAAAATGCTTAATAAATCTGAAAAATGGTTTATGTTTAAAAATTTCCTGCCAATTGCCAGTCAACAACAAAAGGACATTCTTTCTTAGTTCTGGGAAGTTCCGAATTTCCATGTGAATATCGGGTATAGTCGTCGTTTAAAATACTGAAGCGATCGTTCCTCATCGTTTTTTTCTCGGTTACCAATGACGAAAGCAAGGCTTCGCTTTCGCTGTAGAACCATAAATTTTGTTTGGGAAGGTCAATCCTGGATTGTTTCCTGACGTTCAGAATACGTTTGTGCGCTCTCATGACTTACAGTTTTAATCAATCTTTTTTACTCAAATAACATGATAAAAGTTACCTTTTTATAAACATGTTTTCAAATTAATAATTGTATGTATTTAATATTTAGCGTGTTAAATAATGTTAATAGGCCCTGATCTATTTTGTATAGCGAATATAAATTATGATTGTTAATATCGTAACAACTTATCCCATTTGATTAAACGCCAATAAACCTGACAGAAATTTATCAGGATAAATTCAGCTTTGTCTATGACAGATAACATTTATTGATAATTTAGTTGTTGTCAGTGATTGCCTAATTAGTAACTTTGAAGGACAAAAATAAATTCTTAGGATATGTTTAAATCACTAAATATTGAAGACAATAATAGTAGTTCAGTGAACCAGTCAGCTGATGTTGAAAAGGTAAAATGCCTGATTATCGGTTCTGGTCCTGCCGGATACACTGCTGCAATCTATGCTGCTCGTGCTAACCTCAATCCGGTAATGTACGAAGGCCTTCAGCCGGGAGGACAATTAACGACCACAACTGAAGTTGAAAATTTCCCGGGCTATCCGCAAGGTATTACCGGACCTGAAATGATGGAAGATTTAAAAGCACAGGCAGTCCGCTTTGGAACCGATATTCGCTGGGGATTGGCTGTTAAGGTTGATTTCTCGGGTTCAGTTCATAAGGTTTGGATGGACGATAAAAAGCTGGTGGAAGCTGAAGTGGTAATTATTGCAACTGGTGCGACTGCCAAATATCTTGGGCTTGAGGATGAGAAAAAGTATGCCGGTAGCGGAGTTTCTGCTTGTGCAACCTGCGATGGCTTTTTTTATCGGGGAAAAGACGTGGCCGTTGTGGGAGGTGGAGATACTGCTGCTGAAGAAGCTATTTACCTTGCAGGCCTTGTCAATAAAGTGTACCTGATTGTACGAAGAAATGAACTTCGGGCATCGAAGGTGATGCAGGAGCGTGTGTTGAAAGTTAAGAATATTGAAGTTTTGTGGGAACATCAGACCAAAGGACTGACAGGTGATGGGGTAGTGGAAGGGGTCCTTCTTTGGAAGAAGAAAGGAACTTTGGAAGAAGAGGAAGTTGAAATTAAAGTCGACGGATTTTTTCTGGCTATTGGTCATACACCAAATTCAGACTTTGTGAAAGACTTTGTTGATACGGATGAAGTTGGCTATATAAAAACAATACCCGGCAGTTCGAAAACCAATGTTCCTGGCGTATTTGCCTGTGGCGATGTTCAGGATTCGATCTATCGTCAGGCAGTAACTGCAGCCGGATCAGGTTGTATGGCAGCTATTGATGCCGAAAGGTATCTTTCAGAAATGCACAATTAGCACTAAACATTCAATTAAGCAACCAATTACTATGAAACGAGTTATACAAACGGCCAATGCTCCGGCGGCTATTGGACCTTATAGTCAGGCTATTGAGACCGGAGGAACGCTTTATATTTCGGGCCAGATTCCTCTCGATCCTGTAACGTTGAAAATTGTGGAAGGTGGAATTCAGGAGCAGACAGAACAAGTTATGAAAAACATTGGTGCCATATTGAAAGAAGCAGGATATGATTACACCGATGTGGTTAAATCGACTTGCTTGCTAAGTGATATGGTCAATTTTAAAGCCCTGAATGAAGTTTATGGACGGTTCTATACTGAAAATCAACCTGCCCGCGCAGCTTTTGCCGTGAAAGAATTGCCTATGGGTGTTCTGATTGAAATTGAAACAATCGCATCAAAATAGAACTCGGAATTTTTAAAATAAGATTTCTGAAATCTGAGGTTTTGTAATATTACCTTTGATGTAATTCTATATTTGCCGGCCGTTTGTGTTTCCAGCGGCGGTGCGACCATAACCAGTATTCTGGCTCAGCCCGAATGATTTCTTCTAATTTAATGACATAAGCCATCATAATCTCTTCAGGTTTAAATCCTGAAGGGTTATCGATCAGCTTGTAATGAAATACCTCATATCTTCCGCGGCCAACTTTGCGGGTATGATGCATAATGACTGGCTGATTTGTTTTTATGGCAATCTTTGCCGGAACAATAAAGAAGGCAGTTTCCTGGTTCAAAAAGCTTGTCCAGAATTGCGAAAATGCCGGAGCTGTTTGATCGGCCGCAAGCATGAGTGCACCAATTCTTCCGGATTGAGTATAATCGAGTGCTGTTCGAACAGCCTGATTAACTGGCACTGAAATAGATCCGAATCGCTCCCGTGTATCGAGAATGAATCGTTCCACAGCCTTGTTTTTCCGAACCGGATTGTAAACCACCAGAAATTGGGCTTTTATAAAACGTTGCATGTAACCGCTCCATTCCCAGTTATTATGATGCATTCCTAAAACAACCATACTTTTGCCCAAGCGGTGATATTCTTCGTATATATTAAGGTCGTGAATTTTTAACCGTTCATCAATTTCCTTTTCAGTCATTCGATAGAACTTGATTGTTTCTAAACCTAAATCGCTCAGATGATGGTAGAATTTTCGGGTTATTTCCCTTATTTCCTCAGGACTTTTCTCCGGAAATGAATGGATGAGATTCTCGTGCACAACCTTTCTGCGATATCTGGCGACATAAAAAAGTAAGAAGAAGAAAACATTCGCCAGCCCATATATTGCCCAAAATGGCAGGCGTGCAACCATTTTGCACAGTAGAACAAGGAAACGATCAATCAGTGATTCCATAGGTTTTAACATTGAAAGCTGCGAATTTAGCAAAAACGTTTTTTACAGCTTATTGGTTTTTGCTGTTGCGGTTAAAATATTGGACGGGCTATCATGATCCCAGTGTTTTTTGATGCAGGTTGGAGAAAATCGGTAATCGGACCTTCTGAAATTACAACCTTTCCGGCACTCAGTGGTTCATGCAGCAAATGAAACTGACCATCTTTCCAGATAATTATCCCGACATGATTGATGTCCAATCCGTCAACACTTGAGGTCAGACCAATAATGTCGCCATGCTTCAGATTCCGGAGTAAATTTTCAGGATTACTTTTTGGGAAATAGTAAAAATTAACTGATGAAAGTTGTTTTTCCTGGTCGGCAAGCGAAGGGATCAATTCCGGATGTACTTTCAATACGGCATAACTATCAGGATGTGAACTCATAAACCGGACCGTCTTTTCAAACTTTTCTCCCTTCAGATTTGGTTCTTCAGTAATAATTTTCTTACCGGCATTGTTGTGAATCCAATCGCTGAAATAGTGCAGGCGTGAAGGATATTGATTCCGGACTCCATTGCGGTACCTGATATGTTCGAGTTCCGTTGCATACGATTCAAAATCAGTTTTTCCTGATTTTACCGTTCGGGCCAATGCAAGGCAGTTTTCAGCAAAGGTCGTGCAATCCAATTCCCGGAGATTGATGACCAGCTTTTCTTCCAGACCATTTTCAAGAGTAGCTCCCACATATGGAGTACCTAAAAATGAGTACCCAATTTCAGGAATAAGTTCTGAAATTGGTAAAGCAGACCTGGATGAAAATAACTTTAGTTTTTCTTCAGCAATACGTTTGTCTTCGGCCTGAAAGATGCAATTCAAAGGCGAAGTTTTCAACTGGGCATAAGAACTGGGCAAGCTGGTTGAAAGTAAAAGAAGCAAAAATCCGATTTTATTTTTCATTTTTCTGATCATTATTTGATAACGATAAAGTTAGAAAAGTTTGTTAAACCGAGCCTGATTTGATCAGTAAATAGAGTTTTTAATGAGGCTGGCGAATCAGCATGTTTTTTGTTGACTTGTTCTAAAACATGTTAAAGTTAAATCATTCCTATTTTAATGATTCATTTTTCATTGGAAGATGTTATGGTTCAGAGTACAAGAAGATTTTCTATTTGTTGAAGGCAATTGGAATATGGTGTCGTATCTGTCTGAATATTTGAGGTTAAAGTGAATCCAATAGTGTAAATTTAATATCTTTGCAACAGTTTTCAGGAAACCAAATATTAAGCTAACACTATGCGTAAATTAAGAAATCTTCTTCTGGCAGGATTACTGCTTATATCCTTTATCGTATCGGCGCAGGAAGAAAAGAAAGAAGAAAAGAGCTACCGTTTTACAGTAGTTAAAGACATTCCTTGCACGTCGGTAAAAGATCAGTACCGGTCCGGAACTTGCTGGTCGTTTTCCGGATTGGGATTTCTTGAGGCCGAAATGCTTCGTTTGGGAAAACCTGCAGTTGATTTATCTGAAATGTTTGTTGTTTATCACTCATATTCAGATAAAGCAGTGAAATACGTCCGGCTGCA
Organism: Bacteroidia bacterium; assembly: GCA_037143155.1. Taxonomy (GTDB): domain Bacteria; phylum Bacteroidota; class Bacteroidia; order Bacteroidales; family Prolixibacteraceae; genus Aquipluma. The sequence continues at coordinate 21,461 of JBAWZG010000025.1, read as the reverse complement.
TGGAAGCCTTAACTTTGGTGCAGGCGGTGCATTCCACGATGTCACCAATGTGATTAAACAATATGGAATTGTTCCTGATGAAGTGTACAATGGACTAAACTATGGCGAGGAAAAGCATGTACATGGTGAGCTGGACCGTATTCTTCTTGATCAGGCAAAAGCAGTAGTCGAGAATCCAAACAAGAAACTGACCACTGCATGGCACGATGCAATGAATGGAACTTTAGACACTTATCTTGGAAAACTTCCAGAAAAATTTAATTTTCAGGGTAAGGAATATACTCCACAAAGTTTTGCAAAGGATTTTGTTGGTCTGAATCTGGATGATTATGTAGAGATTACTTCTTTTTCCCACCATCCGTTTTATTCGAAATTTATTATCGAAGTGCCCGACAACTGGTCATGGGATCAGGTTTACAATGTGCCTTTGAATGAATTGGATGAGATTATTGAGAATTCAATAAATACAGGATACACTGTTGCCTGGGCTGCTGATGTGAGCGAAAAAGGATTTTCTACTTCACAAAAGGGTGTTGCAGTGCTTCCAATTGTCGACAAAGCCAACATGACTGATGCCGAAATTAACAAATGGGAAAAGCAGTCAGAAAAGGAAAGAAACGAAGATCTGTACAAACTTACTAAGCCTGGATTAGAAAAGGTTATTACCCAGGAAATAAGGCAGATTGATTTTGATAATTATCAGACTACTGACGATCATGGGATGGTAATTGTCGGCACTGCGAAAGATCAGAATGGCACACCATACTACAAAGTGAAAAACTCATGGGGCAAATACAACGATTACGATGGTTTCTTTTTCGCATCGAAGCCATACGTCATGTGCAAAACCACTTCAATCATGGTTCATAAGGATGCTATTCCAAAGAATATCCGAAAGAAACTTAACTTATAATTTCTAAAACCTCGTCAATTGGCGAGGTTTTTTGTTTGGAACATACAGTCAATTGCATGCCTTTCGTATATTTGGTCCATGAGAAAACTTGTTCTGATTCTAACCTACCTTATTCCATTGTTTGTTTATTCTCAGGAAGATTACAGCTGGTGGAATCAAATACACCATTGGGAACCCGGAATGCCCGGTTGGCGAAACTGGATGCATATTTCTCCCGGCTATCTTGGTCCAAACGCAATGCCAGTTCCTGACGTAAAAAAAGGAGTTGTACCTTCCGGTGCAAACTTTGAATTTGGTTATGATCTTCATTTTATGAAGGGAGATCCAACTCAGGATATTTTTGTGAAATATTACCGGTCGTTTGCCGAGAATCGAATTGCATTCGAACTGTATGATGTTGTGATTGAACATTATGCCATGTCGACGACCATTCGTGACGAACGGATTGCCCGTGATTTCGGCGGAAAAGGTTACGCCACTGGTGATTTTTACTTTTCGACACTCATTCAGATGATAAAAGACCGTAAATTTCCGGATACGATGCTCCGCATGGCTTGCCGGACAGCATCGGGAGGCCCGCTCGAAGCGGCACGCTATTCCGACAGTCCCGGTTATTTTTTCGATCTCAGCTTTTCTAAAAAATATTACGGAGCGGATGAAAAACTTACAATCATGCCATTTGCATCAGGTGGTTTTTATTCCTGGCAAACAAATGATGAATTAAACCTGCAAAACGATGCCTATATGTACGCTCTGGGTACTGATTTGAAATTGGAGAAGTGGTCGGTGTCCAATTCACTTTCAGGTTATTCAGGCTATAAACACCAACGTGACAGACCAATGGTTTTTACGTTCGACCTGAACAGAACATTAAAAAAGAATACCATCAGGCTGCAATATTTGCATGGATTCCGGGATTGGAATTACAACACAATCAAACTTTCATACATTATTAATCTGAAAAGTAAGCACGGATAAATTTGACCCGATTCGATTATTCCTATTTTTCCAATTTCTCCTGCTTGCTGTCTTTGATCCCCAATACGCCGCGGATTCCGCTGAATATCGATTTCCAACAATAGTTTATGACTGAACGTCGATGATCACGGGGATAGATAATTTCCTCCGGAAGCAATACTTTCCCCTTCGGATTTTTTGATCTCAACATCAGACTATTGGCCAGAAAACTGAGGAATTTGGCTTCTTTCGTATTTCCATTTTTCAATTCAAGAACAGAAATTTTAAGGTCGTTGTATCCCAGAATCAGATTCCCGGTGGCTTTTGAACTGTCGGCAGAGAAGCTAAACTGAAACTGCTCAACTTTTCCAGACCGGATAGAAACCTTAGCCAATGGCTCCAGTATCGGGTTTAAGATTCGCATTTTAAACGGACTGAGGCTTCCGTTCACAGTAAATAAATTGTCGGGTCGGTCCATCCGGAAGTTCATGTTTGTTTGCAATTGACATGAATCTAAGATGATGGCATTGCCATCGAACTTAATATCAGGAATTTTGCCTGATGAGGTTTTCATATTGGTAAAAGGCATTAACCGGGCCTGAATATTAGAGAACCCTATTTTACCATCTGCCTCGCCGGTTATCGGCTGTTCTGTGTAGGTCACAGACGAATTTTGAAGCTTCAGGGAATCGAAAATAAAGGAATATTTTAATGATTTAATTAAATCCTGAAACATTGGAGGCTTTCGTTTTTCGTCAAACGACAAACGCTTATCGCGGTAGAAATCCATATTCAATCCGTTTACAGAAACGAATTTACCTGCAAGTTCTTCTTTATCGAACCATCTGTTAATGTTGGGTTGTTCGATGCAAACCGAATCAATTTTTCCCTTTAAATAATCCGATTGAAATCCAACTTGTTTCTGGTGATCTTCTTTGCTAAAATTCGGGATTATCCGGATGGCCTTGACCACAACCCGATTTTTTTCTGAAGAATAGCCGATCTCACTAATTCCGTATTGATATAGCTTATCCTGCCTTTTCAGGTTCGGAATCCGAAATGAGAATTCGTTGGAATGCATGAACCTGTTGTTCGGCTGGTCATCGATCCTGACTTTAGACAAATGGAAAGTCACGTTTTCATGCAGTTTTTTTTGTCCGTTTTTGAAAGCCGTAATATCTGCATCAATTACGTTGATCGATTCGGATGCAAAAACATCGGCAAAGCTTTCAAAGTGCCGGTACAAATTGGCCTTGAACGGATTGAATTTTGTTGAATCCTTTGCATTGTTGTAATACTGGAATGATGGTTTTTCAACAGAAATGGACTCAAAATAATACTGGTTCTTCCGGTAGACCTGATCCAAATTTAATCCATTCATTTCAAGGTTTGGAATGGATAATTCAAACTGATCTTTTGAAGAATCCTTTATTTTTGGTTTGACAGTTAGTTGTTTAGCCTGAATCTGCTTGTCTGCAGTTGAAAAGGTAAGTTCATCGATACTGAACTGCTGATTTTTATCCTTGGGCATGAATTTGAACTGAACCATCTGAAAGGTAAATTCTCCCTGATCAAATTCAGGTATTCCATTATTCAAATTGTTCTTAATGAAGATATTTTTGGCAGCGACATTGAGGTCCGACTGAATGAATAAATACGGTTGAATTCCAAACTCCGAAAAGACTTTCAGCGATCCGTCATTCAATTTGAAATCGCGTATTGCAATGGATTCAATTTCCTTTGGCAAAGGGATATTCATTTCTTTCAATTCAGATGATCCCGCATTTTTATGCTTTTGGTAAAGTTTAATTTGTGGAACATTAATAAGAATTTGATCTGCATCAATCTGATGGTCGAAATATAATCTTTCAATATTGATGCCTTTAATCCGAATCTCCGGCACTGAAAGTTGTATGTTCCAGTTTATCGTTGAAGAATTCTTGCTATTGGTCTCCGGATAGAGCCTCGCATTGATCACAAAAACCTCTTTATTGCGGCTTGAAAAACCTACTTTTTCAGCTTTCAAAACGTGTACATTATCTGAAAGTCGAATGATATGGTCACGAACGGTGAAGTCAACAAATTCAGAATAGAGCAGCTTCTTTTTTCCAAACTGGTCTTTATTTATCAGGAGATTTTCCAGACTTAATGAAAACTGATTATCCAGTGAAATTGTTTTTCCCTTTTTGCTATGATTAATCAAACGGATGGTTCCGTCCGGAATATCAACCTTTGTTATACGAATATCATCCAGATAACTTGATAGCAATTCAAATAAATCTTCAAAATCAGCCTTGGGTTTATCTTGTCTGAGTAGCCCAAAATTTTCGTAATAAATTTGCGGTGTCTTTATGCTGAATGTGTCAACAGCAAATTTTTTATTGAAAAATGCTTGATGAAAATCGGCATTCTTCAGGCTCAGTTCAGGAATTGTAAACTCGTACAATTGTGACCGGTTATACTTTTGAAGCAATTCTTCCATATTTTCTTTCGAAACAGGGAACAGATGCAAATTCGTCAATGTGGCCAGTTTCCTGCGGGTCGAAAGCGAGAAATCTTCGATGGTAAGTTTATGCAACTGATCGACCAATTGCATTTGGTAGTTGCTGAAATTCAGTTCAATCTGGTTAGCAAAAAATAAGCGGTCGGTTTGACTTGAACTTATTTCATCGAGCGCAAATCCACTGAGTTGCAATTTAAGGTTTGACTCGATATTACCGGTTTGCAATGTCCCGGTTTTATTCACCAATTGTAATTTTCCCTTCTGAACAATTACCTGATTGGAATAAACACCTTTCACGTAGTTCGAAATAAGGGAATAGATGAAACTGGGATTTTTCGCTCTTGTTTTTTCTTCGCTGATTTCATTTTGCGTCAGCTTCACTTTTGGGTTAAACAGATTAATCTGCTGCAATACAAACCGTTTCTGGTGAAATGCCTTTTTGAAATTAAACAGATCTAATCTTACGCTGTCACAGTTGGCCTCAATTGTATTTCTCCGGATATGTTTATTCTGATCAGATTGAATAGGGTATAACTGAATGTTTTTAACTAATACCGATTTTGCCTGAGTCGACAGGTTAATCGGTCCTGTGCTCATCCGATGAATATTGTCGCCCAAAGTTAATTCATATCCGGAAGCCGAAAAATCGATGTTTTTTGAATAAAATATCCGGCTGGTATCCTTATTTGAAACTGAATCGAGAATAAAATTTTCCAGGTTAATGTTGATGTTCTTTAAATCCTGCAGGCAGTTCAGATCCGATCGTGCTTTAAACTGCATCAGCTGCGCATTTTCAAGCTTGAAGTTCTGAATCTGAACGCTTGAAAATTCAGACTTAATCAAATCATAAAGGTTGAACTCTTCTTTTGATTTCTGTATGGAATTTAAATTTTTCAGACCTGTCCAATACTTTATTTTTGCATTCTTAAATATCATGGAATCAATAGGAATTGATTTGTTTTGGAACAAATCGTTAATATCCTTGCTGGTTATTCTCAGTTCTGGAACCAGTATTTGAAAACGATCTTTCGCTGAAAGATTATCATTGGGTTCCAAATCCAGATTTTTGGCTTCAATTTGTGCACTCTTCAGCGAATAGGTAACAAATTCAGCATGAAGTGTGTGAATGCTGTCAGCAAGCCTATTCTGATAGTTATGCATCTGCAGATAAATGTCGCGTGCATTAAAAATCCGGTTTGGATTGGGCAAAATCAGCGAATCAGTATAGAAATTTAAGATTCCGATGGTAATGTTTTCGCCATTGGCCAGCTTTCGTGTTTCGCCAAGCAGGCTGTAAAAGTCAAAACTTGCATTGGCCAGTTCAATTTTATCAATTCTTATTGAATGGAATGTTTTTGTTACCAGCGGTTTCAACTCCTGCAGAAGGCTGCTCAGGTTGTATTCTTTATTATCCACTTCGGCTTGCTGACCGTGAATTTTCAATTCCGGCTGACTAATCAGAATTTGTCCAATCTCCAGATTTCGTCGTAAAAGCAGACTAACCAAACTGATTCCTTCAAACCGGATATTTGGGGAAGAAAACGAATAAAATTGTTTGTTGGGATTTAACTGCGGTAACGTTTTTAAAATGGAATCGGTTGGATGAAAAGAAATCTGAGAGATTTCGAAACCCCAATCGCTGAAATTAATTTGAAGGTTTTCGAATGATAACTCGTATTTTCCTTTTGATTTCTTCAATACAAATTCCGAAAGATTCCTGTTCAGGTAGCTTTGAGCTTCAAAATAAATAAACCCGAATGCAGCTATAACTGTCAGTATCAATACTGAAGTTGAAATTGCAAGGACTTTTAATATTTTTCTGCGAAAAGTTATCATCCGAAAAATTGACTTTGCTGCTACCAAAGGAAGTAATACTGAAATCCTTATCGGGCATCGTTCATATAGACTTTAATATTATGAAAAAAGTTGCTTTTTCTTGTGAAAAATTGCCGGAATATGATTTAAAAACTGAAACTAAATATTTAAAGGCGGTAGAAAGCAATTGAAACTATTCAGTTGCCTTCTACCGCCTTTAAAATGACTTGTTGTTTTTATTCCTGTTCAGGATGAAAAGGATTTAAACACCTAATTCGACAAAGGTTTTCTCAATGATATCAAGTGCTTCATTCAGTTGAACTTCAGTAATAATAAGGGGAGGAGTGAAGCGGATAATATGTTCATGAGTAGGCTTGGCCAGCAATCCATTGTTTTTTAACGCAATGCATACATCCCAGGCAGTTATTCCGTTCATCGATTTTATTACGACTGCATTGAGCAAACCTTTTCCGCGTACGAGTTCAATCAATTCTGAATCAATTGATTTTAATCGTTTGCGGAATATTTTCCCCATTTTTTCGGAGTTTTCAATCAGGTTCTCTTCACGAATTACTTCAAGTGCAGCAATGGCAACTTTAGCTGCAATCGGATTTCCACCATAGGTTGAACCATGTTCTCCTGGTTTGATGGTCAGCATAATTTCATCGTCGGCCAGAACGCATGATACCGGTAACATACCGCCGGAAATGGCTTTTCCAAGTATCAGAATGTCGGGTCTGACATCTTCATGATCGCAGGCAAGCATTTTGCCTGTACGGGCTAAGCCGGTCTGCACTTCGTCGGCAACAAACAGAACACGATGCTTCTTACACAAATCGAAAGCTTTGCGTAAATACCCGTCTTCAGGAACATATACACCCGCTTCGGCCTGTATCGGTTCAACCAGAAATCCTGCAACATTAGGATCTTCCAAAGCTTTTTCCAAAGCTTTAATGTCGTTGTAAGGAATATTGATAAATCCGGGAGTGTATGGACCGTAATCATTGTAAGATTCCGGATCAGACGACATCGAAATGATTGTAATGGTACGTCCGTGGAAATTACCGTTGCAAACAATAATCTTTGCTTCGCCTTTAGGCACTCCTTTCACTTTATAGGCCCATTTTCGAACCAGTTTTAAGGCTGTCTCATCGGCTTCAGCGCCAGAATTCATGGGTAACATTTTGTCGTAACCAAATAATTTGGTCGTATATTCTTCCCATTCTCCCAATACATTGTTGTAAAAGGCACGTGATGTCAATGCAAGTTTTTGAGCCTGATCGGTTAAGGCTTTTACTATTTTTGGATGACAATGTCCTTGATTTACTGCGGAATAAGCGGACAGAAAATCGAAATATTTCCGGCCTTCAACATCCCAGACATAAACACCTTCGCCACGCTCCAGAACGACTGGTAGCGGATGATAATTGTGAGCTCCAAACCGCGATTCGCGATCCATAAAATCCTTAGCACTTAATGTATTCATGGGTTATCAAATTAGAGTTTATTAAGCTGCAGATTTAGGTATATTTTCCCCGGAATAACATGATTTTAGTCTGCTTGCCATTCTATTTCCAGAACCGGATGACTGCCATTTCGCAGAAAAGAAAAAAGATAGACAGCATGATAAAGTATTTCCAGAGTTGTTTGCCGTTATTTAAATCAAGTAGTGTTTTACTAAAATTCACATCGGATGATTCAATGATTTGGAATTGTATTAAACCGCTGTTTTCTATTAATTTAGCAAGCTCACTTTCGCTGTAAAATTCAGGAATGGATTCTTTCCTCGGATAATTATAGGAGACCGATTGAATAACCTTATCGCCATTCTGAATAAGGTAATGTCCTGCTTCTTTAGAGAGATCATCCAGAATCAATTGTTTTTTGCCCGATCCAATGGTTCTTGCTTCAGTCAGAAATTCCTCTTTGGTTCTCGAATTTATGATTTTCAGCCTGTTCTGATTGATGTCCTGGTTCAGGATTATCGGATCGTCAGATTCAATCGGGTAAGCATATTTTTGCGATTCGCCGCTGTTTAAAACCATATTATAAACGGTTGGCACGAAAATGACATGACGGATAAAATTGAAATTTTTCTGGTCAAGTGGAAATGCAAACGTATAGACCTTGCCACTACCTAATTGATGAATGCATAGTGCCTTCCGGCCATTTCTGAATTTCAGTAGTACAGTTTCAGTATTTTGCATCTGATCTGAAAAATTCAAATAGCCTTTAATTACAGGCATTTCAGCTTCATTTTCAGGCTTGGCAAAAACATCGTGATACAATTCGTGATTGTAATTGATTTCTGAAATAGCCATAGACGACGTATCAACCGAGTTTATCGTATTTCCTTTGAGCAAACTCAGTAGGGCATTATATTCCTCGTAATTAGCCGATCGGTTGGGAAAAATAACCAGTGAACCACCACCTTCGACAAAAGCTGCCAATTCGCTTTTCAGCCCTGAACTGAATTTCTGATTATTGATCAGGAAAATGCAATCGTAGTTCTTTAGCTGCGATATCTGGATATTGTTTTCCGGAAATTCATCGTACTGAATCAATTCATCTCCGTTAAATAACGATTTCAGGTAGTCCGAACCGATATTCTGCGAATTTGTAATTCCAAGAGCGAGCATTTTCCCGTGAACCTGATAGCTCAGAAAATAGGAATTGTCGTAAATAATCGGATAATCATCGAGTTCGACTTTCCCAAGCTGAATACCTTCTGAATTATTGGTGTAACTGAGCTCAAGAACTGATTTTTCCTGCGCGGCAATATTGATATTCGAAATAGCTTTTAATGAATCGTTTACTGTAAATCGAACCGGAATTTTCTGGTAAGCCTGATCGGATAAATTCCTGATGCGAACAAAGAGTTTTTCTTGTTGTCCAATTTTTCTTCCGGGCGTTTCAAACCAACATGAATCAATCAACAGATTATTGGTTTTCCCTGACGTAAAAGGTAATAAATAGGTATAAACTGCTGAATCTGCCTTAATTGTTTCAATATCTACACCGCTTTTCTGAAAATCAGACAAAATATACAATGTCTTTTCTGCCTTCTCTGCTGAAGTCGAAATAGTACGAATGGCCTCGCGGTAAATCTCCGAAGTTTTTGGTGAATGCGGACTTTCTTTTATCGCGGCAACTTCCTGAATGAACTGTTCCTTGTTAAGCACAAACTGATGCTGAGGTAAAAAATCACTTGTGATAATGAAGAAATGAGTGCCGGCCCGGTACGAATTAGCGATTTCAATAGCTTTTAGTTTTGCCTGTTCAAGCAGCGGCCCTTTTTCCCCTTCCGCCTTCATACTAAACGTATTGTCGATATAAACGGCAACAATTTGGCGGGCTGCTTTGGATGTTCGGTTTGAAAGTGGAATATATGGCTGGCTGAAAGCAAAAACCAAAGCAACAATGGCCAGAATACGTGACAGTAAAATAAGGATTTGTTTCAGTATAGATTTTTTTCGAGATTCCTGACGAATAAGTTTCAGGAGTTTTACGTTACTGAAATAGAGGGTTTTATATCGTTTGAAATTAAATAAATGTATAATTACAGGGATGGCCACAGCAATCAATGCAATTAGAAACAATGGATATAAAAAACTCATTTAATTAAGTATTGATTGAATATCCTTTTATGCTTTTGGAAGGATTTTTAATATCTGACCAATCCTAAGGCTGGTGGCTTCTTTGATTTGATTGAGCTTCATAATTTCGTCATTTGAAACTCCGGGAAATTTTTTAGCAATTGTCCAGAAGTTGTCGCCTTTCTGCACCGTATAAAGGACAAATTCATTGTTAGTGGTTTGAGCGCTGTTTTTTTCAGCAATTGTATCTTTCTTTTCTGAATCGGAGGCAGTTAGCTGTTTTTTTTCGACATTACCGGCCTTTTCCGGTGTTTCCGGTTTTGAATCAACAACCGTTGGTTTTGAAGTGCTTGCTAAGTTTTGTTTGGAGATTGTCTCCGGAGTTCTGCGTAGCGATTTTTGTTTCTCTGCATTACTCATTTTGCTGATTTTAGCGTAATAATCTCCTTGTCCTTCAGGGACATATACAGCAAGCCTTTGACCAAGTCTGATAGAGTTATTATGAATCTTATTCCAATATTTTAAATCGGATGAGTGAACTTTGTACCATGCTGCAATTTTACCCAGGTTATCACCGCTTTTTACAGTATAGAATACTTTATCGCGTCCTTTAATGTCGCTCGGACTCCGGTGTGCATAGTTATCCTGAGGATTGACAATTTCATTATTCGGAAAAAACTCAGAACGACGGTGATCGTGAATAGTTGCTTCATTTTCAAGGTAGGCTGAAATCTGATCTTGCGGCAGTACCAATGCGTAACGACGCGCTTTGCTGGCAGGTATAATATCGCGCCGGTACTGTGGATTCAGGCTTCGGATTTGTTCAATCGGAATGCCAATTACTTCTGCTATCTGCGTAAACTGAAGATTGTCATTTATCATTAATGTGTCAGTAATGATTGGAAAATCAGGAGTTTTAGGATAAATGTTGTGACTCTGATAGAAATTCATCACGTAATTGGCAGCAATATAAGCTGGCACATATCCGCGTGTTTCCTTGGGCAATTTGTAATAAATTTTCCAGTAATCTTTTGCATCGCCGCAGCGTTTAATTGCTTTGTTAACTGTGCCTGGACCGCAATTGTATGCGGCTATTACCAGATGCCAGTCTTTATAAATATTGTATAAATCGCGCAAATATCTTGCTGCGGCATCAGTTGCTTTTAGCGGATCACGGCGTTCATCGACAAAGGTACTGATTTCGAGTTTGTACATTTTACCCGTTGAGTACATAAATTGCCAAAGTCCGATGGCACTTGCTGAAGAATTTGCACCGGGATTCAAGGCCGACTCAATAATGGGAAGATATTTGAGTTCCATGGGTAAACCATATTTGGCCAAAGCCTCCTCGAACATCGGGAAATAATAGTTGGCCAAACCAAGCATGATGGCCACTTGCTTAGGTTTCCTTACCGTGTACATGGTAATGAAATTTTTGACTGTATTATTGTATGACAGGCTTACTGCCGACTGCATGGATTGCAACCGTTGAATATAGATTGAATCGGGAAGAGTTTGTTTAAGAGTATCAGCTTCTGCCAGCTCTGTACTATCCAAAAGAAAGGCATTCTGCACATACCAGCTTTTCACCATACTGTCCAGTTTGTCGGAAAAATATTTATTCAGGTTCTCGTCCGGAATTTGGTAGTATTTTTCGTACCCGTTAAGGGTGTCCAGTGATGAAATGCTTATGGTACATGCTTTTCGAAGGTTTTCCTTCCTTAAACCGGATCCAAAAGTGTTCAGACCGAGCATTGTTAGTAAGATAACAGATAGTTGCAATATCCTCATAAGCTGCTTTCGTTTAAAATGTAATTTTACATTGTACACCAATAACGGTTTTATCCATGCATAAAATCGGCCCCGGAGTCCAATTGACAGTTAAATCTTCGCCGATATCGAAATAAAAAAAATTGCCATCAACACTGGCGTCAATGATATTTGCCGCATAAAAAACAACGGTGCTAATAATAACCAAATCACGGTTTCTTCTCCAGTTATCTTTTGCCAATCGCAGATTCTCAGTTAATTGAGATTTTTTATCTGCCTGAAAGAATGCCGGATTTATATTTAAATCCAGATAAGAATTTGTAAATGGATCATTATCCAGAATATCTGAATAGGCACGCTTATATTTGGTGTAAACTTCGTTGTTAAAGTTAATAAAGTATCCTAAAGTTGCAAAACCTCCCCAAATGATTGGAACTTTCCAGTATTTGCGATTATAAATCTGACCCATTCCGGGCATTACCGCAGAAAATATGGCTGCTTTATGAGGCGAATGCAAAACCTCATTTTTTTTAGTTACCGTCGAATCTTTGCCAGTTTCCTGGCTAAAGGCAGAAAATCCTGTTGATGTAAACAGGATTATCAGAAAGCAGCCGATGTATCGTTTCAAACGAATTGGATTCTTTTTTTTATGCATTTAATTTATCAAAGATTCCTAAAATTCGTTCCAGATCTTTTGTTGATCCAAATGGTATGATAATTTTTCCTTTGCCGTTTTGATCCATTTTAAAATCAATTTTCGATTGGAAATGTTTGTTCAGATGATTGTATAAATCCTGATATTCAGTAGGATATTTTGGAACTTTTATTTTTTCTTCGACTTCAAAACTTGAAATACCTTCACTGTAATTCCGTACAATTTCTTCCACCCGGCGTACTGAAAATTCATTTTTAATGATTTCATCAAAAATCATCAGCTGCATTTCCGAGTCTTTGATATTAACCAAAGCCCGGGCATGGCCCATGGTAATGTTTTTTTCAACGATGCCTTTCTGAATTCGTGCCGGGAGTTTAAGCAGACGAAGATAGTTGGTCACCGTTGAACGCTTCTTTCCAACACGGTCGCTCAGGGTTTCCTGAGTAAGTTTACATTCGTCAATCAACCGCTGATAACTCAAGGCAATTTCAATAGCATCCAGATCTTCACGCTGAATATTCTCTACGAGGGCCATTTCAAGCATTCCTTCATCATCGGCAGTGCGGACATAAGCCGGAATAGTAGTCAATCCGGCAATTTTCGATGCCCGGAGTCTTCTTTCACCTGCAATAACCTGATATTGTTCGTCGTCAATTTTTCGCAGAGTAATAGGTTGAATGATCCCGATTTCCCTGATCGATGCAGCTAATTCATTCAAGGCTTCCTCGTCAAATTTGGTACGGGGTTGAAATGGGTTAGCAACAATCTTCGAAATTTCGATATCATTTATGGAGGAACCAATTTCTTTTGCGAAATATGCGTCCGCTCCATCGATTAATGCGCCCAAACCTCTACCCAATGCGTTCTTTTTTGCCATATCAAAAGATCTTATTCAATAATTTTTGATGAATTTTTAAGTTTGGTCATGCCGTTGTTTTGCAGTAATTCTCTGGCAAGGTTCATGTAGCTTGAAGCTCCTTTTGATGTCGCATCATATAGAATTGCAGGTTGTCCGTAGCTGGGTGCTTCGCTTAGCTTGATATTCCGCTGTATAACCGATTCAAATACCATCTCCTGAAAGTGTTTTTTGACTTCCTCCATCACCTGGTTCGACAAGTTCAACCTTGAATCAAACATGGTTAAAAGGAAGCCTTCAATTTGAAGTTCAGGATGTAATTTCGTCTGAATAATTTTTATCGTATTGAGCAGCTTTCCTAATCCTTCCAGTGCAAAATATTCACATTGTACCGGAATGATCACCGAATCGGCTGCGGTAAGCGCATTTACAGTAATTAATCCGAGGGAAGGGGAGCAGTCAATTAGGATAAAATCGTAATCATCCTTGATTTTATCGATGACATGGCGCAAAACCTTTTCCCTGTTTGGCAGGTTCAGCATTTCAATTTCAGCACCGACTAAATCGATGTGTGAAGGAATTAAATCTAAGCCAGGAATTTCAGTATTTAAAATGATCTTTCGCGGATCAAGTTCATCAACAATACATTCGTATATACTTGTTTTTACATTTTTCACATCGAAACCCACTCCGGAAGTAGCATTTGCCTGTGGATCAGCATCTACAATCAGTACTTTATATTCTAAAACAGCCAGACTTGCTGCCAGATTAATAGCAGAGGTGGTTTTTCCAACTCCTCCTTTTTGGTTAGCAAGTGCAATTACTTTTCCCATACAAAACTACTTATTTAGTAAGGTCCAAAGTTAATATTTTAAACAGAAACAGGTAGTGAAAAATTATTAATTAAACTAAACGAATTTATAAAGTATTGAAAAACAATCTATTAGACCAGTATTTTATTTATTTGAAATGCCTTGTGATGAAGATGTACACAAGTATAAGGCGATTGTTTACGAATTGATCAGAATTGATATTGCCTGATCAGCTACCAGCTATTTGTTCGAAAATGATTTTTTTTAAAGGTTACAGTGGACCCGAATATATTAAGAAATGAGAAACAGTAAAGGTCAAAAAACACGAATGGGAACAATCCGTTAAGAAATGTTCCCATTCACTTTTGGTTCACCCGAAGGCTTTCCTCAGTGCCAGACTACGGTTATTAAAGTCGGCAAATCCATCCGGTTTCTCCAACCATTTTTCTCCGCCTGCGGCTTTCCTGTAAGACTTGTTACAGTATTACATTCCAGCTGTTCGTTCGACGCTTCCGAAGAATTGTCTTCCCGAACGAAGTTTCATCTTAAGCCACCTTTTATTCAACTATTCTTGCGAACCGATGAACGGCGAAAAACTACTTTTGATCCGAAAATCATTTCGTTCCCAGTATGACGTACTAAAACCAAAGTTTCTTTCGGCCTCCTGCTTTTTTGAATCAACATTGAATTGAACGTTGGACGATCAGTTGTTTTGTTAATGAACCTGACAGCAAGTGTTTTGGTTCGAACTTCAGCTTTTCCGGAAGGCGAATCCTAAGATTCGGATGATCGGGTTTCTGGTGCAATTAAGTACCTTCTTCCTTTTCCATTCCTTCAAGGCAACTTTTTATCGCTCGTCTGATGAAATAAATTTAAGACATTTTATTGTGCAATTCAAATGGTTTTTGATTTTTAATTAAACGATACGCAACCAACAGTTATCAACAATTGTTAATAAAAATTGGGTTCAGTTAATGAATAGAAATTCAATACTATAGATGATTTATTCTGGCTGTAAACTTCGGTTTTGAACATTTTGCATCTTGATTTATTCAAATTCTGAAATTAATCCTGAATATCTGAATAGTCTTTTAATAAACTTAAATTCAGAAACTTACATGATCATTTTTCAATGCAATATGTAAGCCTTCTTCCAATCGGAATTCTGCAATTTCAATTTCAAATTTTTTCAAAGCTGCGCGAAAACCTTCATTCATCATTTGGCCTGCACGTAAAGGAAAATCAATCAGTGCCGGATAATTGGTTTCATTTTCCGGATGATTATAGAATTCGAGACAGGTTTCAAGTTTTGTTGAGAGATAAATTCTGCAGGCCATGGGTCTGGAAGCGTATATTGAACACGAGCCTTCATCAAGTAAAGGGCATGGTGCTTTGTAATTCAGGATTTCAACTTCAGTCAATTTTGAAGTTTTCGTATGCTTGGCAATTGTTCTGACAATTAATGCATCAAGTTCTTTTAAAGTAAATTTCTCTTTTATCTTTTCCGAGAGATAATGTATTTCGTATGAATTTGCAAAAACAGCCTGGTGACAACACCAATGGCAACCATTAAAACAAGCGACATCACTTTTTTGCCTTATTGCCAATGCCACAATAGAATCGTTTAGTCCGTCAATCGCGGCATACAAAGATTCAATTGCTGCAAATAATGTTTCCTTTGTGAATCCTTCATGAAAAGCTGATTGCGCAAGCTTATAGCCATCATCATAAAAAATGCGGTCGTTTTCGTTGAAATGAATATTATCAATTGTCATCTGCCCAATTATTTTTTGACAAAAATAATCCTTGTTTTCAGGAAAGGGTTAATTTGGACTTATATTTTGAATAACTAAAAACAGAAGCTGTGAAACTAATTGTTGTTATTATTCTGCTGATTGCTAACATTCAGGTATTTGCAATTACGAGTACTTACCTTCCGGTTCCTTCGCAAAATCTGGTCAGACATACCTACTATACCTTATCGTATAATGATAAAAACAAAGAGGCCAACTGGGTTTACTATACTTTGACCGATAGTATGGTGTTGAATGGTGGAGAGGAAAGAAGCAATAATTTTAAGGTGGATGTTTTGGTTCCAGCCGGATCGGCAAAATCAGCGGATTATACGAAGAGCGGTTACGATCGAGGTCACTTGTGTCCGGCAGGCGACATGGGTTTCAACCCAACTGCAATGTATGAGAGTTTTTTTATGTCGAACATCTCTCCACAGAAGCCTGATTTTAACCGTGGAATTTGGAAGGACCTTGAAACTGCAGTTCGCGGATGGGCCAGAAAAGAACACAAATTAGAAGTTGTTACCGGTCCTGTTTTTAAAGATAATAAAGGAACGATAGGCAAAAGTGGAGTGCTCGTTCCCGGATATTTCTTCAAAATCATTTTTGATGCAGGCGACGAGCCACGTATCATTGCTTTTTTAATTCCAAATGAAAAAAGCGACCGCCCGATCAAAGATTTTGCGGTAACAACCGACGAAGTCGAGAAACTTACTGGATTCGATTTTTTCTCGCAACTTCCGGATAGTATTGAAAATCAGCTTGAAGGCAATGTAGAACTCGCCGGTTGGTTTGACGGTTATACTACTGAAAAGACACAAGCATATCAAAAAGAACCTCGCAAGAAGACTGCTGATTCAGACCCCAAGTTTTATTATGCAATGGTTTTGGTTATCCTATTGGTAGCCATGTATGTTTACTTTAAAAGCCGGAAAAGAAGGTAATAAAAGTCGAAGGAAAGTAATGAAGAAATACATTTCATCGCTTTCAAGGCTGATAATTGGAACAATTGTGACTCTTAATTACACCGGCAAAATAAATTTGAATTCACTTCCTTTACCTATTTCACTTTCAACCCAAATTTTGCCCCGATGCTTTTCAATAAATTCTTTGCAAAGTATTAATCCCAGACCTGTTCCACTTTCATTTTCGGTACCCCTGCGTGTGAAATTTGATCCGGTTTGAAAAAGTTTATTTATATTCTCGCCTCTGATTCCAGTTCCATTATCTTTTACTGTCACCTGAACAGAAGCACCATCCGATACTGCTGAAACTTCTATTTTACCTTTCGAGGAAGTATATTTTATTGCGTTGGATACCAGGTTTCGTGTCACCGTTTTTATCATATTCACATCAGCATGAATGATTAGATTCTCGTCTATCAAGTTTGTCAGGCTAATGTTTTTATTCTGGGCATTTATTTTAAACAACTCGAAAATTTCGTCAACCATTTCTTTAAAAATAAGTGACTTGCTGGTGAACGGAATTTTACCTTGTTGCATTAAAGCCCAGCTTAGCAGATTTTCGAGCAATCGGTAAGTATTGTTCGAAGTGGTATATATGATGTCGGCATATTGTTCAATCGTATTAATATCAATGTGTTTAGCTTCATCTTTCAGGATTTCGCTTAAGCCAATGATACTGTTGAACGGATTTTTCAGGTCGTGTGCAATAATTGAGAAGAACTTGTCTTTAGTGGCATTTAGTTCCTGTAATTCTTCTGAATATTGGTGAAGCTGTAATTCAATCATTTTACGCTCTGTGACATCTCGCAAAATACCTTCATGAAAAAGAATTTTCCCTTCATTATCTCTGATATACCATCCATGGTCTTCGATCCAAACAGTTGAACCATCCTTCTTTTTCATTGGAAAAACATCAAGACCTATCGGTTTTGTATCCAGAATCAGGCTTTCTCGGTCTTCAGGAGCAAAATATAACTGGCTCTTGATATCTATGGTCAGGAGTTCTTTCTGGGTTTCATAGCCAAGCATCTTTACCATGGCTGGATTTACTTCAACGAATTGACCATCATGTGTACTGCGATATACTCCATCTGGCATGGTTTCAATCAGATTCCGGTACTTTGTTTCGCTTCGGCGGAGCAGTTCTTCGGCCTCTTTTCGTGCGGTAATATCGCGGAGAACGCCAAACGTGCCGATGAATTTTCCTTTTTCGTCCGTTTGAGGTGTGGCGGTAACCAAAATGTTTTTCCGGATTCCTGAAGGAGTTAAGATCTCCAATTCATACGATGATTTTTCATTTTTTGTCCTTTTCCCGGTTTCCTTCAAAACCAGGTCAAATTGATCAGGTGCGATAAATTTCTTTAGATTTTGTCCGGTAAGCGTTCCAGGCTCAACTCCGAAAATAGTTTCTGCTGCAGGATTTACAAAAATCAGATTTTCCTCCGGATCGACGATAGTCAGGCCTTCCCCCTGATTCTCGATTAATAGCCGGTATTTTTCTTCACTATCTTTCAATGCTTTTTCAGCGAGTTTTCTTTCACCGGTTTCGCGGAATACCCCATGAAGGACATGGCGACCTTTGATCTGGATCACATTCGCTATTATTTCGACTTGAATTTCAGTTCCATCACCGCAAAGAATTGTATCTTCTTTCGACTTCAGTTCGTTTTTATCGCGGGCGTTATCAATAGCATCCTTAAAGTTGATTCGCGAATTGTGCTCCCTTTTCTTGGGATGTAATTCAGTCTGATGAAGACCAACGATTTCAGAAACAGGCCTTTTAAATAATTTTTCAGATGCCAGGTTTGCATCAATAATGATTCCGGTTTCAACATCGGCTAAAATGATGGCATCCGGCGATCCATCGAACAATACCCGGTATCTTTCTTCATTTTCTTTCAATTCAATTTCTGCCTGTTTCCGGGCTGTAACATCTCTGAAACTCCAGACTCGACCGATTGGAATTCCGTCAAGCATTTGTGGACACGAAAATCGTTCAATAATCCTTCCATCAATAAATTCGAGCGTATCGAAACTGTCTTTTTCAGGATTACTATACAAGTATTTGACCTTCGAAATAAATTGTTCCTGGTCTTTGAACAAGTTCAAAACAGAATCAATTGCTGCAGTATCGTCACCCGATTCCAGAATTCTGTCAGGAACATTGAAAATGGCTTTAAATTGCTTGTTATAGTTTGTTATTTTACCTGTTTGGTTAATAACCAAAATGCCATCGGCGGTAGAATCAAGGGCAGCATGAAGGAGTGAAAGTGATAATTTAAGTTTTTCGTCGGCCAGTTTTCGTTCATTTAAATTCCGGATAGTACCTTCCACTCCTGAAACCTTACCTTTTGCATCGGTAATGAAATGAGCATTGACTGACGCAAAGTTCAATTCATTGTTTTTTCCTTTAAGCTTTATTTCAAAATCAAGTGCTTCCCCTTTTGCCTGAATTTCCTGTATTAATAAATTCCTATCCTCCGGATTCATATAAAACATGTCAATCGACTGTCCGATAATTTCTTGACTGGAATAATCCGAATATTTGCTTACAGATGGGCTGATATCTTGAATGATACCATTCAAATCCACCTGATAAAATATATCCTGAACATTGTCAAATATCTTTTTATACTTATTTTCCGACTTGTTTAATTCCTGTTCTTTTTTCTTGAGCTCTGTAATAATTTCAACAACTCCAATAATTCCGATTTTCCCCCCATCCGGTGCGATAAGTAAGCTTTTATGAAAAATTACGGTTTGACCAGCTCCTACTTTCGATCGAAATGCAGTTTCATAATGTTGAGATCCACCTGCACTAAACAGCTCGACATCAGCCTGGTGATAAATTTCGGCAATATCCTCAGGATACAGTTGAAAGACATCAGATCCAATGATTTGTTCTGTTGAAAACCCCATGTAATCAGCAAATTCCTGATTACAGTAGGTGTAAATGAAATTTTCATCTTTAATAAAAACAGGTTGATTAATGACCCCTAATAACCCATTTAAAAATATTTCGCTATCCATAAATCTTTTTCCCTGGATTTCTTTTGCGCCGAAAAGTACAAATAAAATATACTTAAACAATGCATGATGAAACATCAATGTTTGTGCATTGTTTTGTTTAGTTAGTCTGAACGCTTAATCCCAAAAAAACAGCATAAATATTTGTGTGTCAATATTTTGTGAAATTGAAAAATATACAAAAATATAAACGGTAAAATAGCCTTAGAACGAACCTGAAGAACAGAAGATCAAATATTTAATGAACAAAAATGACGAATCAAAAAAAAAGAAAGACAGAGTTTAACCCGGAAAACAGTATAATCCACTAATATTGCATGTCAATAAATACAAACAATGAAGTTATTTTTACTTGCTGTCATTTTCGTTTTAACTTTCACATCAGGATTTGCACAATCCGATAGTATTCGTGCAGATAAAACGGATAAAAAACATTTTCTGAAACATCAGATCTTGCCTTTAAGCATGATAACTACCGGAGTCATGCTCAATATTGGTCATATCAAGGAAACGGTGAATGAAAATATGCCTAAAACCAATAACCATATTGATAACTATTTGCAATATTTACCGGCTGCCGAAATGTATCTGTTTGACGCTTTTGGGGTGAAACATCAAAATAATGTGTTCAATCAGACCAAGTATTTATTGATTTCGCAACTTGCATCTTCAGTAATAGTGCAAACTTTGAAAAAAGCAACAGATGTAACGCGGCCTACCGGAGCGCCAGAATCTTTTCCTTCGGGGCACACCGCATTTGCTTTTGTCAATGCCACAGTTTTATTTCACGAGTTTAAAGAGACCGATCCATGGATTGCCTATAGTGGCTTCGTAGTAGCTACAGCCACGGGTTGTTTGCGTTTGACCAACAATGCACACTGGTTACCCGATGTGGTAACTGGTGCCGGAATTGGAATTTTAACTGTCAATGTGGTTTATTGGCTGGAACCCTTCAAGAAACTGCAACTTTCGTCAGGAAAGAAGAAAGTTGCTTTTATTCCTATGGTAGGATATAAATCGTTTGCACTGGCTTGTAATTTTTGATTGGCAGATAGTGTACTTTTTCTTTTTCGATTTCAATCCTTTCTGCAACGATTTAAAATTTCTTCTTTTTGGATTGCTCCAAAATAGATTTCAATTGCAGTTCTTCCATTTTCTGCATTTCTAACTTAAGCAGATTCAACCTATCTTCCATTGATTTGGGTTGTGAGTTTTGGAATTGTTGACCGTGCATCTTCAGAAAAGTACTATCCGTTGGAGATTCCGTAAATTTTTTGAAAATATCGTCTATATTACTGATAATTAATTTATTTGAGTCGTTTTTGAATTCATTGTTTTGGAAAAGCTGATCGATCCCAAAGTTTTTCATCAGGATTGAATCCTGTTTTCTACTGAATGAGTTGAAAAATGGATCAATATCCTTAAAAAAAGAATCTCCAAAAAAGCTGCTGTCAGGAAGAATGTTGAAATGGTCACCCAACAAATTCTGAAATTCCGGAGGTAAAACTGAATTTTTCGGAATGGTATCTCCGGACCAACTGAAACTGTAAACTGAATCAAATTTTATCAGATTTCCGCTCTCATCATATTCACGGTTCACTTGAATGTTTTTTTTAGGAGAATTGGTCTTTGTACTTTCTGTTTGTGCTATGCAATTCATTATTAAGCTTATAAATAGAATAAATAGCAATAAATAGCGCTTCATAATTTCTGTTTTAAGTATGTTCAAAAATAACTTCAACGGGTAAAAATTAAACTTAAAAAATCTTAAAACTTTTTAAAAATCCGGAATCGGATAG
>JBAWZG010000024.1:0-28821 GCA_037143155.1 Bacteroidia bacterium | reverse complement strand
TGGGATCCTGAAACAAGCCTTCGACGTGAGCTCAGTCGAACGTTCAGGATGACTGGGTTGATGGCTATTGAGACAGTCTCCCAAATTAAAAACTATGAAAAGCAAATTTGACCAGTATGAAAACGACCGGATGATACAGGATCCGACCAATTACAAGGCAGGAATCTTCTATTTTAACCGGAAAGACCAAAGAATTCTTGTTCCAAAACGAATTATTGGGATGGGATGGACCTTGAATTTCGCAAATATTTATACTTATGTTTTTATTTTAGGGTTATTTCTGGTCGTCCTGATTTTCAACCGATTAGGTTAAGTAAATCCAAATGCCAGTAATGGCAAAGGTTCCAGCTCCCGCGAGATTGATTTCATAAAAAATTAGTTCTTAAAATTTCATAAAAAAACTAAAAAATGACTTGCTTGTGAAATTTCGTAACAATTAATTTACGACATTTGACGTTCTACAAAAGATAATTACGGAGAGAGAAAGATTATGGTCGCGGTTTTAAAAATCATTCAGGTGTTTTTGTTGGCTTCAGTCAAATATTTTCTTACATTTCCCTATGCTATTCTCATTGGGTTAAACTTTAAGCAAACATTGATTGCCGTAACCTTGGGTGGAATTGCGGGTTTTTTCTTTTTCTACTATTTCAGCGGCTATGCCCTTGACCGTATTCATCACATAAAAGCATTTCTCCGAAAATATCTTCCATTTACCGTGCGGGTTTACCGGCGGATACTCTTGTGGCGCAGAAATGTGACGGGCGAAAAGGTTTTTTCTAAAAGGAATCGATTTATTGTCCGGTTTCGGTCCAAATTTGGCCTTCCGGGTATCGTTATTTTATCACCGATAATTTTGAGCATTCCATTTGGCGCTTTTTTGCTGAACAAATACTACTCAAAGCATAAGTTTGCAATGCCATACATGGTTTTATCCATCCTGAGCTGGACTGCCGTATTTGTTGCCTTTGCTTTGATTTTCCCCCGATTGGTAAATTAGAAACTGGTTACAGATTCTCCTTCAAAACTCTTTTCAGATTTTCTTGATTTCTTAGGATTAATTCGTAATCGGCACCCGACCAGTTTAGCGATTTCCATTCTTCCAGACAGAACCATATTTGGGCAAGGTGTTCAGTCAGCCTGATTTCTCCGGAAATTATTTGACAGACGAATGGAATTAGCCTGACTTGCTTTGTTCCGTAATCAAATTCAATGGATTGAAGCCTGTCTAAAACATCAACTTCAACAGACAACTCTTCTTCAATCTCACGAATAATACATTGTTCCTCATTTTCATCGAAATGAATTTTACCACCCGGGAATTCCCATTGCCATGGGTGACTGCTTTCCGGTCCACGCTGTACTGCCAGTATTTTGGCCTCCTTTACAAATATTGCACAACAAACATCGATCATTTTTCTATGCTGAATGGTTTTGCAAAGAAGTGAAATATTTACTGAACCCAGACAAAAGTTGTTAGATTTCAGATTCCGGAATCATGATAAAAAATTGTGTTCAACTGTTTTATTGATCATTGAAGACAGCTATCTTTAATGCAATGAAGTTGTGATTTTAAAAATTTATAAATGATAGAAAATGAAGTTAAAATACTGATCCAGTCCTGGGAAAATCTGGCGATTTTGGTGCGATATATTTCAGATTATCCGGAATACCTGAACCTTATTATGGACAAAGTTCTGGATGACAGTCAACCCGAAAACTGGCGCGCCGCGTGGATGGTTGATAAAATACACGACCGTCATCCTGATCTCGTTTTGTCCTATCTGCCGGTAATGACTGAATTTGTGCTTATCACTAAAAGTGTCGGTAAAAAAAGGCATTTACTGAAACTAATCAGTCTTCACGACATTCCGGTGGAAAGAATGGCAATTCTTTTTAATTTTTGCTTCGAAGTTTTTACCAATGCAACCGAACCAGTCGCTGTTAGGGTTCATGCCATGCAAATACTATTCAATATTGCACAAAAAGAACCTGATTTTACTGGTGAGCTGATTAATTTGATTGAGAATGAAATTGAACTTCACGGTTCTGCAGGAATAGCATCGCGAGGACGGAAATTGTTGAAGCAGCTTTATCAGACCGGAATTGGATTAAAATATTAACAACCAAAATGTCGCCTAAAATTATTTCCAAACAACTGATTAAGAAAGTTTAAGAAGAATATTTTCTATTCCAGATTGTATATTCGAAACAAACATTCCTGAACTGGCAGAAAAATTACAAGCAAAACAGAGCCTGAAAAAATAATTTTTATATTTTTGCACCGTCTTTAAAGAAAAGACAACTAAGGATTGACCCATGGTGTAATTGGCAACACAACTGATTTTGGTTCAGTAGAGTCTAAGTTCGAGCCTTAGTGGGTCAACAAAAACAAGCAAGTTTAGCTTCGGCAAATTGAAATTTGTTCATTTATTTAAAATTGTCCTGTGGTGTAATTGGTAACACGTCTGATTCTGGTTCAGAAGAGTTTAGGTTCGAGACCTAACAGGACAACTCTAAATCAACCACTTGCGAATATTTCGCAGGTGGTTTTTTATTTCTTGCCATTGGTTTTGCCAACGGAGTGGAAATTTGGGGCGTTTTGGTGGGAGAATGGTGGTTATTAACATCGACCTTAAAATCCAATTCAAACCATTGAAAAAATGCTATATTTGGTCCAAACAAACTGGAATAAAATGGAGAAAATAAATCAATCCAATGAAATGAAACGTCGGGATTTTTTACGTGCCGGCGCAGTGGTAGCAGCTTCTGCACTGTTTTTACCTTTAAGTAGAACTAAAGTATTCGGCGCTCTTTCCGCTACTCAGGCGAAAAATTTAATTCCTGCGGTAAAACTCAATAACGGCATACAAATGCCAAGGCTTGGCTTTGGTACGAACACACTAAACGGCGATATCGCTGAACGCAGTGTAGCTGATGCAATTTCGGTGGGATACCGGCTTATTGATACGGCCCACATTTACGGAAACGAAGAAGCAGTGGGCGCCGGGATTAAGAAAAGTGGCATAAACAGGGAAGAACTTTTTGTAACCTCAAAACTTTGGGTCGACGATGCAGGGTATGAGAATACAAAAAAAGCCTATCAAACCACTTTAAACAAACTGGGTCTGGAGTATTTAAATTTGTACCTCATCCACAGGCCTCGGGGAGATGTCAAAGGTACGTGGAAAGCGATGGAAGAGCTATATGAGGCAGGTAAAATCAGGGCCATTGGTGTGAGTAATTTTGATCCTGATCAGTTGGCAGAATTGATGGCATATGCCAAAATCAAACCTGTGATCAATCAAATCGAAACTCATGTTTTCTTACAGGAAAACAAATCGTATGAAGCGTTGATGAAAACCGGAGTGCAAATGGAAGCCTGGTCACCTTTTGCCGCCGGGAGAAATGAAATTTTCAGCAACCCAACCCTGGCTGCTATTGGCAAGAAACACAATAAAAGCATTGCCCAGGTATGCCTGAGGTGGCACTTCCAGAGAGGTGTTGTTGCTATCCCAAGGTCTACAAAAAAAGCGCATATGATGGAAAATTTAGTCATTTTTGATTTTGAACTGGATAATTCGGATATGCAAACAATCGCCACACTCGACCTAAATAAAACTCAATTTCCTGAGTGGGGATGAACAGTGTAGTTTGAGACGGATATTTCATTCCGGAGTTAGGATACTTAACGGAAAGACATTAAATCAACCACTTACGATTAATTTCGCAGGTGGTTTTTTGTTGTTGCCAGATTTAGAATGAAATGTTGTTTTGCTTTGTTGGAATAGGTTCAAAACAAATGATATCAAGAACTTCAGCACTATCACAAACATTACCACGAACAAAACCTCTGGTGTTGCCTTGTAACTAATCGCGAATCCAAGTTGCTCGTTGACTGGATTTTAATGTCTTGTGATTTATGTTGAGCCGCCAATAACCAATTTGCCCTCCAGATAAACAACTTGAGGTTCTTTGCGGGCATATGGTTCTCTGAGGATATGTTCAAAAAGGATTTCAGCAGATTTCCGGCCAATTTCGAATCCCATAGGTCGGATGGCGGTTAATGGTGGATTGTACATCGTCCGAAAAGGTTCCTCGCAAAAACCAATCACTGCGATGTCTTTGGGAACTTGCATTTTCATTTTATATATTCCCCGCATAACACCGGTCATGGTCAGGTCGCTGATGGCAAATATACCGTCAGGTGGGGTTTCCAGATTAAGGAGTCGCAGGGTTTCCTGTTCTGCTTCTTCGGGCGTTTGGCATGAAATAATCAGGTCCTCGTTGATTGGAATACCTTTTTCCTGCAGGGCCATTTTGTAGCCCTGCAAACGGTTAGTACTGATCAATAGGTTGAGGTTGCCGGTGCAAATAGCAATTCGTCGCCTTTTATTATCAAGCAAGTGCATGACTGCATTATACGATCCGGTGATGTCGTCGACCAGTACCATGTCGGCTTTCAGGTCTTTTACCACCCGGTCAAAAAAGACAATAGGCATTCCCATATCAATGATTTTCTGAAAATGGTCGAAGTTTTTAGTCTTTCTTGATACCGAAGCCAATATGCCTTCAACGTTGTTGGCAATCAGGATATCCAGATTTTCAACCTCGCGCTCATAAGACTCATTTGATTGTAAAATAAGCAAGGTGTATCCTTTGTCGTGCACAATTTCTTCCATCCCAAGAATGACCGAAGGAAAAAAGAAATAGGAGATTTGAGGCACAATCAAGCCAATCACTTTGCTTTTTTTGTGCCTGAACGATGATGCGACCATATTGGGCTTGAAATGAAGGCTTTCGGCTACTTTTTTTACGGCGTCTTTTGTTGCCTGACTGATATCCGGATGGTTGTTCAATGCACGGCTCACGGTGGATTTTGAAATTCCCAGTAGTTTGGCGATATCAATTATTGTAATCGGATTGTTCATCACGAAGATTATATTTAGTAATTTTAAAAATACGTATAATTTTCAGTATTCAACGAATTGGACAAAAAAACTGATGAATTAAAAAGCCATGTATAAGCTCCACCTATTATTTTTTGTAAAAGTTATCAACCGCAACCGGTTGCACAACCGGTTGCGAATATATGCCGATGTATTCCAGTGTTTTACCTACCGGTTTATCCGAAGCATTCGTGTAATTTAGGCGTATCGTATTGTTGGCAAGGCCAAAAAAACTCATAAATTCGTAATTTCAAATTAGTTTCATAGAATCTATTTCATCTTGTTTCAGGAACATACCTGTAAATAGCTTAAAAATATTCAAATAAATTAACAGCGTTATGCAAAAACAATTCATCAAAAACGGTCCTTCCAGAATGAAAAAATCTCACGCATCAATTTTAGTCAGAACTGCAATTTATACTGTTCTCTGCTTCATAAGCATTTCGCTTACGAAGGCTGCCAATTCAGTAATGATCCCTGTTGAAACAGCACATAATACATTGCTTTTTGAAACAGATGCCGATAATCATTTGCTGATGACTTATTTTGGAACGAAGATGTCAGATGCAAGCGAATACAAACTGATCAGTACTCAGAATAAGCAGAAAGATTCAAATGGCGGTATTTTTAATCATGCCTACACCCCAGCCGGAACATGGAATCTCGTTGAGCCTGCACTGAGTATTACTCATGCCGATGGAAACATTTCCACTGAACTTATCTACGTTTCGCACAAAACCGAGCAATCAGATGAAAATGTAAAAACTGTTTCAATTTTACTCGCTGACCCAGTATACAAAACCGAAGTAACATTGTATTTCAAAACGTATAGTAAAGAAGATGTGGTTGAGCAATGGAGCGTTATCCGCAACAATGAAAAAGGCACGTTGAAT
The DNA here is from genome assembly GCA_037143155.1 of Bacteroidia bacterium. Classification (GTDB taxonomy): domain Bacteria; phylum Bacteroidota; class Bacteroidia; order Bacteroidales; family Prolixibacteraceae; genus Aquipluma. The sequence continues at coordinate 22,982 of JBAWZG010000024.1, read as the reverse complement.
ATGCAAAAATACGCTTCGGCCAATCTGAATTTCATTGCCAAAGATTATTACCTCACTCATTTTCATGGAGGCTGGGGGCGCGAAATGAAACCCGAACAAACACTACTGACTCACGGTATCAAAACCATCGATTCCAAACTTGGAGCACGTGCCGATCTGTTTGAACATCCGGTTTTTATCTTGTCATTTGATAAGCCTGCGTCCGAAGATGAAGGTAAAGTTCTGCTTGGGACACTGGCCTGGTCTGGAAATTTTCGAATGGATTTCGAAGTGGATGCCTACCATAATTTGCGACTGATTTCCGGTATAAATCCATTCCAGTCGGAATATCCGCTGGCAGAAGGCAAGGAATTTAAGACCCCTTCGTTTATCTATACATTTTCAGACAAGGGAACAGGAGAAGCCAGCAGGCAACTCCATCGCTGGGCACGCAATTACCGCATATTGGATGGTAACGGCTCACGATTGACCTTACTTAACAACTGGGAAGCTACTTATTTTGATTTTGATCAGGAAAAATTGGTAAAACTATTTGCCGACGGCAAGAAGCTTGGTGTTGATTTATTTTTACTTGATGATGGCTGGTTTGCCAATAAATATCCCCGCAACGACGATCGGGCAGGACTTGGAGATTGGGAGCCGAATGTGAAAAAATTGCCTGATGGCATCAGTTATCTGGTAAAAGAAGCCGGAAAAGCCGGCATAAAGTTTGGCATTTGGGTAGAACCTGAAATGGTAAACCCCAAATCGGATTTGTACGAGAAACATCCTGATTGGGTGATTCGGCAAACCGAGCGCCCGGAGCATTATTTCCGCAATCAACTGGTTCTCGATCTCAGCAATCCGGAAGTTCAGGACTATGTTTTCGGTATCATGGATAACCTATTGGGTAAAAATCCTGAAATTGGATTTATTAAGTGGGATTGTAATTCAGTCATTTTCAATGCACAATCAGCATATTTACAGAAAACTAAACAAAAACAATCGCAGCTGTATGTAGATTATGTGCATGGACTTTACAAAGTTCTCGAACGCGTGCGGGCTGCTTATCCGGTAGTTTCAATGATGCTTTGTTCGGGTGGTGGTGGTCGTGTAGATTATGAAGCACTGAAATATTTCACCGAATATTGGCCTTCTGACAATACCAATCCGCTCGAACGGGTATTTATTCAATGGAACTACAGCTATTTCTATCCTGCCATTGCCTCATGTAACCACATTACCGACTGGAGTAAAGTGGGCCTGAAATACCGTACCGATGTAGCCATGATGGGCAAAATGGGTTACGATATTGTCGTGAGTAATCTGTCTGATAATGAATTGAAATTCAGCCAGCAGGCACTGAAAACTTACGATTCGTTGAAAGACCTGATTTGGCATGGCGATTTGTACCGGTTAGCATCACCTGATGAAAATCCATATGCATCGTTGATGTTTGTAAATGAAGCTAAAACAAAGGCAGTAGTTTTCAATTACGTAGTGACGAATCGATTTGATCTTACTTATTCACCTACACCAATTCGTTTAAACGGACTTGATGCTTCAAAGAAATATCGTGTTCAGGAAATAAACCTGTTTCCGGGAACCACCACCACCTTAAATGCTTCTACTGTTTTTAGCGGCGACTTTCTGATAAAGAATGGGTATAATCCCGAAATGAACCTGCTAAGAACCAGTGTGGTTTTGGAGGTGACGGCTCAATAATGAGGAATATAAGTATTTAATAACCAAGATTCATCCTATGACACAAATGGAGATCAGTGAGACAAAACTTATTAAAGATCATATTCTTGTAGAGAGCATAAGAAATTCAAATCAAGGTGTATTCGAATTGGTATTCAATCATTATTATTCGGGTTTGGTTGTCTATGCCGATCAGATTATAAAAGATGCGGTAATTTCAGAAGACATTGCACAGTCGGTTTTCATGAAATTGTGGGAAACCCGTGAGACCATCGAAATTCGGTCGTTTCGTTCATATTTTATGCAATGCATTAAAAACCGATGTATTGATCATCTTCGCAATCAACAGGTAAAACACAGGTTCGATAAACAGATTCCTGAAGCAGCAAGTATGATAACTGAAGAGGACTTGTGGACAAAAAATGAACTTAGCGAATTGCTTGAAAGAGCCATGGAAGATTTTGCACCGCGTTGTCGTGAAATATTTCAGATGAGCCGCTACGAAAATCTCAAAATTGCTGAAATTGCTGAAAAACTTGATATTTCGAAACGCACAGTTGAAACACAGATTAGTAAGGCAATTAAAATACTTCGAATTAAATTGGTTGATTATATTGGTGTTCCGATTTTAGCAAATTGAAAAGTTCATGGAGGTTGTGTGGTAGTCACCAAAGCGAAGATGTTAAATCAAACTACTTAGTAAAGCTGAATTTCCCGCTAAAATACTTTTGGGAAGACAATCGATATCGATAAAATGAATCCACAGCACAATGCATCTGAAACAACTTTAATTGACAAGGTCAAAAATGCATAGGACAATACTTTCAAAGAAATCCGGTAAAAGCTTCACCTGAGTCCTGAAGACATCCAATTTTTAATTACCAACCAGAAAATCAGGCCGGAGTCGTTTGGTCAGGCCCTTCTCAATAAATACTAATGCTAATATGTACAAGTAAAAATTTCCAGGAAGAAAATCTAAGATGAAGGACCAAAACCCGCACGAACAAGCAGCTTCAGTAATAATTCCACAAATTGTCGATCTGATTAAAGCTAAAAAAGAGAAACGATACACGATTACCCTTTCAGGAGAAAGCGGTTGCGGAAAAACAGAAACAGGTAAAGCACTCGTAAATGAATTTAGCCGGAACGGTGTAACATCCATCGTTTTGGGACAGGACAATTATTTTTGCCTTGCACCTGTCGCCAACGATGCAATGCGAAAGAAAGACCCGGAATGGCTGGGACCTCACAAAGAGGTAAACCTGAAATTACTGGATGAAACTCTGGTTAGTGCAATGAATGGTGCCAATTTTATTGACATGCCCCATATTGATTACAATACCAACCTTGAGACAATTGAAAAAGTGAGCATCGAAGGAATAAAAGTCATTATTGTTGAAGGTACTTATACTTCGTTGCTGAAACATGTCGATACCAAAATATTCATTGATGCCGATTACAAAGACACACTCAAATTCAGGAAATCAAGAAGCCGTGGAAATGAAGTGAATGATCCGTTTGTTGAAAATATACTTGAAACGGAGCATAAAATTATCGCCGGGCACAAGTTTTTGGCCGATTTTGTGATAACCAAAGATTACGATGTTATTTCTGTAAAATAGTTCAGTCAAGCAAAACCCACGATGGCAATAAAGAATAAAGTCCAGCTGATTACTTATCCTGATTCTTTGGGAGGAGATTTGAAAACCTTAAACCAGATACTCCGGAAGTATTTTGATGACATTTTTGAAGGTGGAATTCACATTCTACCGCCTTTTCCTTCGTCGGGCGATCGTGGTTTTGCGCCTTTAACCTACCTCGAAATAGAACAAACGTTTGGTACCTGGGACGACATCCGCGCCATCGGCGAAAAGTTCGATGTCCTCCTCGATCTCATGGTTAACCACATCTCAAAACAATCGGTCTATTTTCAGGATTTTCTGAAGAATGGGCGCGATTCGGAGTATGCCGATCTGTTTATTACGCTCGGTAAAGTATGGGCCGACGGCAAACCTGTTCAGGAAGATATAGATAAAATGTTTCTGCGTCGGGCGGAACCCTATTCAACTTTTCAGATAGGCGAGGCTGGAGAACAAGTTCAGGTATGGACTACGTTTGGCAAACAGGTTCCTTCTGAACAGATTGATTTGGATATCAATTCTGAACTGACCAAGAAATTGCTAACTGATTTCATGGTTAACTTCAGCAAACAGAATGTGAAAATTGTGCGTCTGGATGCCGTGGGTTACATCATTAAAAAATTGGGAACCAGCTGTTTCTTTGTTGAACCGGAAATTCACAAGTTTATGGACTGGATTAGCGATCTGGCCAGTTCGCTGGGCATTGAGTTGCTTCCTGAAGTGCATTCGCATTATTCCATTCAATATAAATTGGCTGAAAAAGGACATTGGATTTATGATTTCATATTACCGTATTTTATTCTTGAGGCATTAATCAATCATTCAGGAGAAAATCTCAGCCAATATCTTAGGGTTCGACCACATAAGCAATTTACCATGCTCGATTGCCACGATGGCATTCCGGTAAAACCCGATCTGGATGATTTGGTAAGTTCCGCCGATGCACGGAAAGTCGTGGATATTTGTCTGGAACGGGGATCAAATTTAAGCCTGATCGTTTCGGATAAACACAAGAGCACAGATGGTTTTGATGTGCATCAGATTCGATGTTCTTATTATTCAGCGCTGAACTGCAACGACGATGCTTATCTGGCAGCCAGGGCTATTCAGTTTTTTGCTCCGGGCATTCCGCAGGTATATTATGTAGGCTTGCTTGCGGGTGAAAACGATGTCGAAAATGTAGCGAAAACCGGTGAAGGCAGGGAAATAAACCGGCATAATTTCTCGGTTGATGAAATTGAGCGGGCTTTAAATAGGCCTGTAGTGCAGCGATTGATGAAACTAATCCGCTTCCGTAACCAATATCCGGCGTTTAACGGGACGTTCAAAGTTTCAGAAACGCAGTCCGATAAGATCATGTTGTCATGGGAAAAGGATGACTTTCGTTGTAGCTTGAAAATCAACCTGCATACTTATTCCACCCAGATAAGTTATCGGGATGAAAGTGGACAAATAGCAGAATTTGAATTATAAACCAACAATAACGAAAACTTATGAATGCAAAATTAAACCAGGCCGGATTGCAAAGCTTAACCATTATTAAGTGGCTGACCTTTTTAATGTTTATGATGTTTGCCATGACCACCGACGCGGTAGGGGTGATTATTCCTGAAGTGATGAAACAATTTAATCTCAGTATGACCGCTGCCGGACTGATGCACTATACACCCATGATTGCCATTGCGTTAGCCGGAGTTCTTCTTGGTTTTCTTTCCGACAAATTTGGCCGGAAATTTACAGTCGTATTAGGCCTGGCCATTTTTGCACTAAATTCTTATTTATACATTACAGCCAATACCTTTGGGTTTATATTAAGCCTGATGGCCGTTGGGGGTTTGGCTATCGGAGTTTTCAAAACCGGCGCGTTGGCGTTGATCGGCGATATTTGCAAATCGACCAAAGAACATACCTCGACCATGAATACGGTTGAAGGATTCTTTGCAGTTGGGGCTATCATCGGGCCTTTCATTGTGACTTATTTTCTTTCGAAGGGAGTTGACTGGAAATGGTTGTACGTGGTAGCTGGGACCTTGTGCATTGTTTTGATTATTATGGCCATGTTGGTTGAATATCCTAAAACGGTTAAAACTACCGATGAACCCGTAAACCTGAAAGGCGCTTTATCGATGATGAAAGATCCGTATGCCATGGGATTCTCATTGGGTGCATTTTTATATGTTTCGGTAGAATGCGCTATTTATGTCTGGATGCCTACGCTTATTTCAGGATACAATGGAAGTGCTGTATTTATTGCCACCTATGCACTTTCCATCTTTTTTATTCTAAGGGCTGTTGGACGTTTTGTCGGTGCATGGCTAATGTCTCGTTTCAACTGGTCAATGGTTTTAGGTATTTTCAGTTTTCTTATTCTGCTGTGCTTCCTTGGAAGCGTTATCGGTGGTATTGGAATGGCTGTGATCCTGCTGCCTCTTTCCGGTTTATTTATGTCGGTTATTTATCCAACTATTAACTCCAAAGGAATAAGTTGTTTTCCGAAGGCACAACATGGCTCGGTAGCTGGTGTTATTTTATTCTTTACTGCCGCAGGTGCAGCGCTTGGTCCATTGGCCATGGGAGCTGTGAGTGATGCTTTTGGCCACAATGCCAAATATGGTTTTATCCTGGCGACTGTTTTTGCCGCATTATTATTTACTGGCGTTCTGGTTAACCTGATTTATAATCCTACACAACAACGGCTATTGAAACTCGATAAAAGCGAATATTAAGTATCAGGAATGTATTTTCTACTTTGGAAGTCTCCGGAAATTACGCAGGGTCTGCCATGAAGTTGGCTTTAAATAAATCATCGCTTCAGGAAATTCAATCCGGATAGCGATGATTTGTATTTAGTTTGTACATTTGAAATTCAATCTACAATATGGGAAATCTGATTATCAACAATTCCTGAATCTTGGAAGATTTACTTTAATTACCAGTTTATCCATTTAATCAAACCAAAGGAGATTTAAAATCATGGCACAACTTACTCAGGAAATGAAGGAAATGGTATTGGCACAGCAGTGCTTTTGCGCAACTGTAAGCTTGGAAGGAGTTCCGAACAATGCACCAAAACGTTCAACCCGGGTTTTTGATGATGGAACCCTGATATTTAGTGAAGGTACCGGAGGCACAACGTATAAAAATATTTTGGATGGATCTAAAGTTGCTGTTGCAGTCGTTAATCGGGAAATTCTTGATGGGTATCGGTTTCTTGGAACTCCGGAAGTTTTTACAAGCGGCGATATCTATGAAAAATCAGCAGAATTGTCGATAAAGGCCGGTATGCCTAAACCCAAGGCGGTCATATTAATTCACATTAATGAAATCCATAGCCTGAAACCAGGCCCAATGGCCGGGAAAAAGATTGGATAATCCGATCGATTACCTTAAGAAAATATCCCGAATTGAACAAATGGCAGAATCTTATCGGGTCTGAGTTATCTGTTCGATTGAATCTTTTATGCAACGAACGGAAAAGCCATTCTCCTTATAATTAACACCTTTATAGATTTCTGAGTTGTCGTAACCCAGGCCTCGGCCCCAGGAGAAAGCGCCATCGAACTCTGAAGAACTCCACCAATAGCCATTCCTTTCTGTATTTCCGAAACTGCCATCGCCATAACGTCCACCACCCGGAAGTGCAGAGAATTTGCTTGAATTGGTTCCATTTCCCAATTTGTACCAATCCTGACTGGCTTTCATTTTTGCTCCATATTCTTTTCCACGGGAACCTATAGCATTTGACAGAACAGCTGACATTCCAAGTTCAATTTCCAACTCTTTCCATTCCTGATCGGTAGGTAAATGCCAACCGACCGGACAAGCTTTTTTTGCGGCAATCCAATTGTAAAGTACTCCATAGGTTTTATAATTTCCAGAAGCTTTGGCATCAGCAACATTGATCCCAGCATAGCCATAAACATAATAGAATGGTTTTGAAACTGAACCTTCGCGGCATGGGCTGACAGCAGGCAAAAAGGCCAGGTTCTCAACCATCCAGATTTGAGTGCCGATTTTTAACCATTGATAAACGTGACCATCACGTGAATCAGTGAAGTTGCCGGCATTCTCCGGATTAGTTCCTGCCGGTTTATTTTCGGTTGCCACAAGTTGGAACATCAATTGGGTGACGACAAGTTTTTCCTGCTCTTTTTCAATATTCCAGACAATTTTTTTGCCATTGCCTGCAGAAATCTCCTTCAGGTCACCACTTACAAATTGTGGAAATATTTTAAAAGTCTTTCCGTCATCTCCGGAGCATTCCAATTTGACGTCAAAGGTTTGCCCAGCTTTGTTAGTTAATATATCATAACTTACAATCACCATTTTACCTTCTTTGGATGCATGAAGGTTTATGAACTGTTGGGCAGTAACATGAAAAGTGAATAAGACAAAAATGAGTAGTGATAGAGCTTTTGGCATAGAATTTTGGCTATGTAGAAAGTTGTTAATGCACTTTGAAATTAGCTATTTGAATAGATCAGAATGTGTTCCTGTGCGGAGGAGTGTAATCAATTTGATCGTTTTGTTTTTGGAATATATTAACAGCCAGTCAGGCGAAATGTGGCATTCGTTTAATCCTTTGTATTTACCAGTTAGAGAATGATCTTTATTTTGTTCAGGTAAGAGATCACCGGAAATCAGGATTTTAATTACCTCATTCAATTTTTGCTCGTCAAGTTTGCGTTTTCTTGCTAATTTTAGATCCCGGAGGTATTGGTTGGTAATTTCGATTGAATACACGATCAGTTTACTTTTTTGAGGTAATCATCAAAATCAACACACTTAATGGTTTTTCCTTCTCTTGCCTCCTGAATCGCTTTTATCGTTTCAATATTGGGAGTATTTTGAGATTCCATTTTCTCATCGATGATTTTACCAATACCCAATTCGCGCAGCAAATCAAGAATCAGCTGCCCTTTTTTTGTTTTTTCGTTGATTATTATCGTTGTCATAAAGTGTGATATTTCTTGTAAAGGTATAAAAAAGTTGAAGGTTCATTCTTACCTGATATAGAAAAAGTAAAGTTCACTTTGCTCAACGAACAAATTCTCTATCTTTAAAACCTATAAGCTGTAATTTGTACAGTAAGAATTAATTTCCTGAAAACCTAAACCTGACCGATAATGAAAACCCATTTTCTCAAACTTTTTTCACTTTTCATTTTCCTCCTTTGCAATTTTTTCCTGAATGCTCAGTCGCTTAAGATTAACGAAAATGAGTATTTCGAAAAACCCGGATTGAACGTAATGGTCTTTTTTGATATTTATCCTGAAGGTCACCAGGGAGCTGTCGGCATCATTCAGAACGGAACCCGTGTTGCTACCAACGGTGATTTGCGCTTAGAACCCACTCCAGGCCAGTGGCAACCCATTCCAAAGGTTGGTAAACGATCGGTTGATCGTACGAAAAATGAAATCAGCGTAAAATGTACTTTCCCCGATTCAAGCATCAACCGAAAAGGTTTTAACCCGGTTGAATATCCTGATTTGTATTTTACCTACCACGTCCGTGTGCAAGGCGAAGGAAATAAATTCTGCATTCTGGTCGATTTGGACAAACCGCTTCCTGCCGGATGGGAAAAGAAAGTCGGATTTAATTTCGAGTTATTTCCGGGTATATTATTTGGTAAAAGCTGGTATCTCGATCAGCAGTCGGGAATATTTCCTCTTCAGGCTAACGGCCCAATGCAGAAAGATGTAGACGGAAACTGGCAGGCTTATCCGATGGCAAGTGGACAGAAATTAACTGTCGCTCCTGAAACCGCTGCACAAACCATGGTCATCGAAAGCAAAGGACAGCCGCTGCAATTGCTTGATGGTCGTTTCTACCACAACAATGGCTGGTTTGTGGTTCGTTCATTGGTCACTCCCGGAAAAACCGTTGGTGCCATTGAATGGGTTGTCGACTGTAACGTTTTGCCTGATTTTCAGTCAAAACCGGTGATTCATGTCAGCCAGATTGGGTATGAACCTAACCAGGAAAAAATAGCGGTAATTGAAGTCGACAAAAATACATCGACCGTCGAAAAAGCAAGCCTGTACCGAATTTCTGAAGATGGTGGGCTGAAAGTAATTCGCACCATGGAACCAACGAAATGGGGAAAATTCCTTCGGTTCAACTATTTCCAATTCGACTTTTCGGATGTCAAAACGCCCGGAATTTACCAGATCAGTTACGCTGGAAACACAACTGAGCCTTTCCGGATCGATCCGAAGATTTATGATCGGAATGTATGGCAGCCTGTTGTTGAATATTTTCTTCCGGTACAAATGTGCCATATGCGCGTGAACGAAGGTTACCGCGTTTGGCATGGCCTCTGTCACATGGACGATGCACTAATGGCGCCAACTGACAGTAATCATTTTGACGGGTATAAACAAGGACATTCAACGCTGACCAAATTCAAACCGTTGGAGCAGGTTCCCGGATTAAACCGAGGCGGCTGGCACGATGCCGGTGATTACGATTTACGTGTCGAGTCACAGGCCGGCGAAGTTTGGATTTTATCTCAGGCTTACGAACTGTTTCACCCTGATTGGGACCAAACAACCATTGATCAAAAAAATCATCTGGTTGAAATTCATCGTCCGGATGGGAAAAACGATTTGCTTCAGCAAATTGAGCATGGAACCATTACCATTCTGGCCGGATACCAAAGTATGGGACGTTTGTATCGTGGAATCATAGAAAATAGTTTGCGGCAATATGTTCATCTGGGTGATGCTTCAACCATAACCGATGGAAGGAAATACAATACTTCCTTAAAAAAAGATGAGGTTACTGCCCACGAATCCGGCGTTCTGGACGATCGGTTGGTTTTTACTGAGGAGAATCCCGGACGTGAGTTGGAGGTTGCAAAGGATTTGGCTGCAGGAGCACGTGCCCTTAAAGTATTCAATGATACTTTGGCTGTTCAGTCTGTCAACGCTGCCGAAACTTTGTATTACGGAGCCAATGCCGACAAAAATCCAAGGTTAGTTGGTGCTAAAATAAAAGCTGCAGTTGAATTGCTGATCACTACCGGAAACCTAAAATATCAAGACGATATTCTGAAGTTTGCCCAGCCTGAAGTTGTGAAACGGAACGAAATTATTGCTTGCCTTGGTCGGGTTTTAAAACAAATAAATGATCCGGAACTTACCGAAATGGTTGTGAATGCTGCAAAAAGCTATAAGGCAGAAATAGACAAAGTTCAGCAGGAAAATCCGTTTGGAGTACCTTATCGTCCGCAAATTTGGGGCGATGGCTGGACCATTCAGGGATTCGGAGTGACACAATATTTTCTGCAGAAAGGTTTTCCGGAAATTTATGACTCCAAATACATGCTGAATGCGTTGAATTTTGTTCTTGGAAATCATCCGGGCGAAAATACTTCCTCATTTGTTTCCGGAGTTGGATCACGTTCGGTAACCCAAGCCTATGGCGCCAACCGTGCCGACCGCTCGTTCATTCCCGGAGGTTCGGTTTCCGGAACAGGGATTATTCGTCCTGATTTTCCGGAATTGAAAGAATGGCCATATTTCTGGCAGCAAACCGAATATGTTTTGGGCGGTGGCTCAACTAATTTTATGTTTTTAGTGCTGGCTGCAAAAGAGGTGTTGAAATAATCTAATAAGCACCAAATCAGTTTTAAATGGGAAGTAATTGCTTCCCTTTTTCTCTTTCCAGATGAAGTTTCTGCTTGAAAGAAATGTTCAGGTTTTTGCCAAAATGCATTTCCGATTGTTATAGGAAGAAAAATAATCATCCAAAAATGTAAATCATGGAAAATCAGCAGGCATTTTACGAGCAAAAATTAGAGTTTGAAGTGGATTCCTGGGACTTGTTTGAAGCGTTGAAAAATGGAGAGAAGGTGATTGCTTTGGACGCGCGTTCCAAAGAATCATTTGAAAGGGAACATATTCCGGGAGCAATAAATATTCCGCATCGAACCATGTCATCAGAAAGCACCGCTCATCTCGAAAAGGATTTTTTATACATCAGTTATTGCGATGGAATCGGGTGTAATGCTTCGACAAAAGGTGCTCTAAATATGGTAAAGTTAGGCTTTCGGGTTAAAGAATTAATTGGCGGACTGGATTGGTGGAAAAGAGACGGTTATGAAACTGAAGGAATGAATGCGAAAGCTGATAATAGCATTGCATGCGGATGTTAATCCTTAAATTGAAAAGTAAACCATAACAAATTCAAATATAGGTATTTAGCTGAGACTTTTACTTTCTTCCCCGGTATTGTTTTTCTTTCCCTTTGTCTTTAGGCAAATTTCTCTTTTCCTTTTTCTTGGCACGTCCCAATGAAAATTTCTTCTCTTGGAAAGCACCTTTGAAAGTCGGGTCTTCCACTCTTTTCTGCCGGTCGATTTCGTGGAGGAAGTATGTTGGAAATTTTTATTGGCTTTGTGATTGAATAGGATTATTACTAAATTTGAAATAAAAAAAGATGATTGACTGGACATTACACATTGAATCGGATCCTGAAAAGTTATTTGGCAAGCCTGTAATTATACAAACAAGGATTCCAGTAGATCTAATCCTTGAAAAACTTGCAGTTGGCGATACCATGGATGATTTAATTGATGCCTATCCATCAATTACAAGGGAAGACATAACTGCATGTCTGGTCTTTGCTGCAGACTCGATTAAAAATGAGATTATTATTTCAAAAGCCTCGTGAAATGAATCTCGTTGCGGATGAGAGTGTAGATTCTGGGATTATAAGCCTATTGAGACAAATGGGAATTACGGTTGTTTCCATATCGGAATTTCCTCTGGCATAAAAGACTCTGAAGTTTTAAAAATTGCCTCTGAAAACCAATATTTACTCATCACCGAGGACAAGGATTTTGGTGAGCTGGCTTATCGGTTAAAACTGGTACACCATGGAATTTTGTTAATTCGTTTGAGTGATACTCCCCGAAAAGAACGAATTGTAATTGTCTCAGATACAATTGGAAAGCATTATGACCAATTACTTCGAAATTTTTCTGTGATAAGCAAAACCGGTCTAAGAATAAAGTCTCCAAATCAGATTTAAGAGAGGCTTCTCATTTTCTGCCCCGATATTGTTTTTCCTTCCCTTTGTCTTTGGGCAAATTCCGTTTCTCTTTCTTCTTGGCCCGGCCCAGCGAGAATTTTTTCTCGTGAAAAGCTCCTTTGAAAGTCGGGTCTTCCACTCTTTTCTGACGGTCGATTTCGCGGAGTTGATCCTGACTTTCTTCTTTTTTCGAAGGAATGATTTCCAAATCGGCAGGAAGTTCAAGGCGTGGAATTTTCATCCGGATCAGGTCTTCAATTTTCCGGAGGTTGTATTCTTCCGCCGGATTAACAAGGGTGATAGCCGTTCCGGTATTGTTTGCCCTTGCGGTACGGCCGATGCGGTGAACGTAATCTTCGTGGTTCGAAGGAATATCAAAATTGATGACATGACTGATCAAATCCACATCGATTCCGCGTGACGAAATATCGGTTGTTATCAGAATCCGGACGATTCCGCTTTTGAAAGCATTGATGGCATTCATCCGCGTGCTTTGTCCTTTGTTGGAATGCATGATTCGTTTTTCGCCTTCCGACCGCCGTTTGATGATTTTGAAAACCTGCTCTGCATTTTCCTTGGTCCCTACAAAAACGATTACCCGGGAATAGGTTTCCTCGTCTCGAAGCAAATAGTTGATCAGGTTTAATTTGGTCTGGAAATTTGGTACTGCATATACGACCTGATCAATCAATTCGGCGGGAGTGGCCGATGGAGCAACTTCAACACGTTCAGGAAAGTCAAGAAACTCGTGACTCATTTCCTCAACTTTTTCATTGAAGGTCGCAGAGAACAGCAGATTTTGCCGTTTCACTGGAAGTACTTCAAGGAAATTGCGTATTTGCGGCATAAAACCCATGTCGAGCATACGGTCGGCCTCGTCAATAACAAGTGTTTTTACTTTCTTGAACGAAACAGCTTCGGCGCGGTACAAATCCCATAAACGACCAGGTGTGGCAACCAGAATGTCAACTCCGGGCTTGATCAGTTCGGCATGTTTGGTCCAGCCAACACCGCCATAAACGGTTGCACGGCGGAGATTGGTGAATTTGGTCAGGTCTTCGAGATCTTCGCCAACCTGAATAGCCAGTTCGCGTGTAGGCACCAGAACAATGGCCCGGGGATCGGTTCCTTCGGCTTTCACTAATTTCATGATCAGCGGAATAAAATAGGCTGCTGTCTTACCGGTACCAGTCTGTGCAATTCCCAACACGTCGGCTCCGGAACGAATCATAGGAATGGCTTTCTCCTGGATCGGTGTTGGTTCTGTAAAGCCCAGTTCTGCAATGGCTTTTAAAACCGACTTGCTTATCTTTAAATCTTCGAATGTTGACATGCCGCAAAGATAGTGGCTTATTTCCGATTTCCTAAAAAGGAAAAACCGTGGAGAAAAGTATCCTGAAATTTTATAGATTTGTGTTATGGAATTAATAGAGCAAAATACTGAAAAGTTGATAGAACTTTGTGTCAATCATAAGGTTGGACAGTTGTACCTTTTTGGATCAGCACTTACAAATCGATTCAATGAAACAAGTGATATCGATCTTCTCGTGCAATTTGGTCAGGTTGATTTATTGGCTTATTTCGATAATTATATGGACTTTAAGGAGCAATTGGAGGCACTATTCGGAAGATCTATTGATCTGGTTGAAGATCAAGCAATAAAGAATCCAATTTTCAGAAAGGTTATTGATGGGCAAAAACTATTAATTTATGAACGAAAAAGTGCTTAAATGTCTTTATGACATTAAATTTGCTATTCTGGAAATTGATTCATTTTTTGTCGATCGATAGAAAAGATTTGAAGAATATTCAAAGGATCTTATCCTAAAACGAGCAATTGAAAGGGATTTGGAAATTATTGGGGAAGCTGTGAACCGAATATTAAAGGAAGATCCATTATTTAGAATTGATAATGCCCGGCGGATTGTTGGATTAAGAAACCAAATTATCCATGGCTATGATAGTGTTTCTGAGGAAAATATATGGGGAATAGTTGTGATTCACTTACCAAAATTACAGAAAGATGTTGATTTGCTCATTGATGGATAGAACCCACTTTTATGCCTTTACTTCAACCGATACATCTTCCCGGGCAAACTGATTACCAAACCTTTAAATTCCAATCCGAGCAGCATGGCTGAAACTTTGCTCATCGGCATTTGTGTTTCCATGGTAATTTCATCTACAAATCGGTCTCCGGTTTTCAGCAAGTCGATGAGTTTTTGTTCTTCAGGACTTGATTCTACAAACATTGTAGTTTGAAAAATTCGGGTCGATGAGGTTTTTACATCCCAATTCATGGCTTTTTCAATGTCTGCAGCATTCTCAACTAAAACTGCCTCGTTGAATTTGATCAGTTTGTTGCAGCCTCGTGAAAAAGGATCGCTGCTGCGTCCCGGAAACGCAAACACGTCGCGGTTGTATGAATTGGCAATATCAGCGGTCACCAAAGCTCCACCTTTTTCGGCACTTTCTACTATTACTGTCGCATCAGCAAGTCCGGCTATGATTCGGTTCCGGCGCAAAAAATTTTGCCGGTCGATTTTGGTTTCGCTGACGAAATCGCTGATTAGTCCGCCGTTTTCGAGCATTTTGGCTGCGATTGGGGCATGAAGGGCAGGGTAGATATCGTCCAGACCATGAGCAAAAACGCCAACAGTTGGAATATTGTATTTCAGGCAGGCTTTGTGGGCATGAACGTCGATTCCGTAGGCAAGTCCGGAAACGACCAGGACCGAATAGCTTCGTAATGAGAAAGTTCGGATAAGTTCATCGCAGATGTCTTTCCCATAATTTGTAGCATTCCGGGTTCCAACTACCGATATTATCCGCCGTTCGTTCAGATTGGCATTTCCTTTAAAATATAGGATAATTGGTGCATCGCTGCAGTTTTTTAGTCGGGTAGGGTAGTTCTCATCCAGATAAAAGAAAGTTTGGATATTGTTTTTCAGAATGTAATCCACCTCTTTTCGCGAGCGATCCAATACATTCTGACGGACCACTTTTTGGGCATTTACCTCGCCAACTCCAGGTATTTTAATCAGGTTTTTTTCTTTCTCCTGAAAAACACCTTCCACACTTCCGACATAAGCAATCAGGTTTCGTGCGGTGATGACACCGATTCCTGGAATCAGAGAAATGGCAATTTTATGGGCGAGATTTTCGGGGTAGTCCATCGCAAAGGTTTATTATAAAAATAAACATTCTGCCGATAACTTAAATACCTTTCCTGTTATTCTTTATAATTTCAGATAAGGTATTGCTGATTTGTTCAATTTCGGCTTTGCTCATGGCAGACAGGCTGATTGTAGGATATTCAGCAATTCCACGTTTGGTTTTGATGGCAATTTTGAGATCTGAAAATCCCATCGAATTTTCAATCTGGAAGTTGAACAGTAATTGCTGAGGAAATTCGATCGATTCGTATTCTTTTTTCAGGATCGAAGTAATGGGGTAATAACGGATTAATACCTTTCCATCACTGGTATTGAAATTCAGGTAGCATAGCTTGGCAAGCTGTGCGAGCATAATAAAAGCAGCGAATATACCCGCCGCAATAAAAAACGCGATATCGTTTTTTAGCCACAGAAAAATCAGACCAACAATCACAATGGAAATACCAATGAAATTAAATGTCCGTTTAATTTGTTTGCTTCTGTTTTGGTTCGAGATTTCCATGGTTATTGATAAAAATGTAAAATTTCCGGGCTTTTGTCTTTCAGATTCTAACCTTTGGCAAAATAACTTAACTTTGCCGAAAGTCTAATCAGAACGCTCATGACTGACTCAAAAGTACACTCAAATATTGTTTTTTCACAGCAGATTGATGCTGAACTTCGTAAAATTATCCGAAAGTATCCTTTAGGCAAAGTATTTTTGCTTACAGATCAGACTGCTGCCGGATTTTGTTTGCCATTTGTAGAATCGGTTTTGAATGAATTTCCGATACGAACTTTGGTAATTCCTTCAGGGGAAGAAAACAAAAATATCCATTCTGTTGCCAAGGTCTGGGATTTTTTGAGTAACAACGAGGCTGACCGCAAATCACTGCTGATCAACCTCGGAGGAGGAATGCTGACAGATCTGGGCGGTTTTGCTGCTTCAACCTTCAAGCGTGGACTCGACTTTGTAAATATTCCAACCACTTTGCTGGCTCAGGTCGATGCTTCTTTGGGCGGAAAAACAGGTTTCAATTTTAATGGTCTGAAAAACGAAATCGGTGTTTTTATGGAACCCAATTCAGTGATCATCAATACTAATTTCCTGAAAACCATCGATCACGAAAACTTTCTTTCAGGTTATGCTGAAATGCTGAAACATGGACTGATCAAGAGCCGCGAACATTGGGATGAATTGCTGACTTTCGATATGGAGAACATTGACTACAATCAACTTCAGGAGATTATTTCGCACTCGGTGGCCATTAAAGAATGGCATGTTTTGAATGATTTAACTGAAAAACATATCCGGAAAGCATTAAATTTTGGGCACACCATTGGCCATGCATTCGAAAGTTATGCCATGAAAACCGGTCGTCCGATATTGCATGGTTATGCCGTGGTTTACGGAATGATTGCTGAACTTTTCCTATCGGTAAAACAGTGCCGACTTGGGATTGATGACTTGAACAGCATTTCAGGCTGGTTGTTGACCAAATTCGGCAAATTTGAAATTCAGGAAAGCGATTTTGAAGCTTTGTACCAGTTGATGACCCACGACAAAAAAAACGAAGGCAAGCGCATCAATTTTACGCTTATTCCTGAAATCGGGAAGGTTGAAATTAATGTGGATTGTTCGAAAGAGTTGATTGTTGAAGCGTTGGGGTACTATCAGAGTCTTGAATATTAGAGTCTTGAGTCTCGAATAAAACGCAAAGACGCAAAGCCACAAAAAGCCACAAAAAAGATTTGTGTTTTTGTATTGAAAATAATTGAAAAATGAAATACATCGTTTCAAAACCTAATAAAACCCTGGTTGGAAGTATCGTTCTTCCTTCGTCGAAAAGCATTGCCAACCGGGCACTTATCATTCATGCGCTGAGTAATAGTCCATATCCGGTAGAGAACTTATCTGATAGTGATGATACGCGGGTGATGCAACAGGTTTTTAACTCGAACAGCAATCAGTTTGATATTGGACATGCCGGAACTGCGATGCGTTTTCTTACCGCCTTCCTTTCGAAAATTGTTGGTGAATGGATCATTACCGGTTCCGACCGGATGAAGCAGCGCCCGATCGGAATTTTGGTTGATGCACTGAATAAAATAGGGGCCAAAATTGAGTACGTCGAAAATGAAGGCTTCCCGCCACTGAGAATTTACGGCTCACATCTGAAAGGTTGTGTGCTCGAATTGGATGGAAGTGTGAGCAGCCAGTATATTTCGGCTTTGCTGATGATTGCCCCAACTCTTGAAGATGGACTTACCTTGCGTTTGAAGAATAAAATCATGTCGCGATCATACATTGAAATGACACTGAAACTGATGGAGCAATTCGGGGTGACGCATGTTTGGAAAGGAAATGAAATAAGGATTTCTGAACAAAAATACAATGTTCGTCAGTTCTCAGTGGAGGCTGACTGGTCCGGCGCATCGTACTGGTATGAAATGGCCGTTTTGGCTGAAGAAGTCGATTTGGAACTAATCGGCTTGACTACTGATAGCTTGCAGGGCGACTCAGTTCTTGCCAACTGGTTTGAAAAGCTGGGCATCCAAACTGAAAAAACCGAAAAAGGATCACATCTGACAAAAAACGGGCAACTGCTTCCTAAATTTCTTCAGCTTGATTTTGTTGAAAATCCGGATGTAGCACAGACTTTCGCAGTCTTGTGTGTGATGAAACAAATTCCTTTTCATTTTACCGGACTCGAAACCCTGAAAATAAAGGAAACCAACCGAATTGCTGCTCTTCAGGATGAACTGGCTAAATTTGGAGCGCAGATTGAAGAACCGACTCATGGTGAATTGAAATGGGACGGAACTTTTCCAATAGAAGAGCAAACTGTTCCTGAAATTGAAACCTACCACGACCATCGCATGGCTATGTCATTTGCACCTGCATGTCAGACGTTCGGATCATTGGCAATTCTTGACCCGATGGTAGTGACCAAATCTTATCCGGGCTTTTGGGATGACTTAAAAAAGGTGGGATTTGAAGTTGAATCAATAGACAAGTAAAGGATCAGTTATTTATTTTCTTTTTCCTTTTCTTTTTCCTTTTCTTTCTGGAGCTCAATTGCATCATTCTTATAGTTTTCGTATTCTACCTTAATAATGTTACGAACATCATAATCGCTCCGCATTTGGCTGAATAAATCCTTGTTGTTTATATATAGCATTAGTAATTCAGCTTGCGGTTCATTTACTCCGGTTACTTCCATTACCAGCTTTTTATTGTAATACTCCGAAATTGTATTCCATTGCTTTTCAGTAATAATAGCTTTCCGGGTTTCCCTTTTTTCACGCTCACTTTTACTGAGGTAATATTGGGCGAAACTGAGAGGATTAACCAAGACCGCAATTATTGGGGGCTTTTTATTGTAAGCATCACCGCGCAATTGGGGATCGATAGCTATCTTTTTGCCTGTCGGCAATCCTTCAACCTTAAGTTTTTTGCCGGAAACGTTTACTTCAGGAATGGCATACCGGATTGGTTTTGCATACAAAATCAACACGTTCATTTCGTTGTAATTGGCCGGAACACGTGCGGTTGTTTTAGAATAACCAATGGAAGAAATCGCGAGACTGTCAATATTCAGCATTTCCATGGTAAAACGGCCCTGTTCGTCAGTAATTACCGTGCTGTGAGTCCGGTAATTAAGCACGGAGGCCGACGATACCGGGGTTTCATCATCCAGGTTAAGAACCTTTCCTTTCAAAGTAATAGGCATTGGATCAACCTCTTCCACATCCTGTGCAGAAACTTGAATGCAAATAAAAATAAGAATTAAGAAAAGTATTTGTTTTCTGTATTTCATTGGTTTAAAATGCCATTGAGGCAAAAGTAGAAAAATACAGGCAATAAATTGATTGAAGTAACATTCCTTAACGGGTTTTAACAGGTTTATACAATAATGTCAGGGAAAAAGAAATCAGGAAATAGGAAAGTAGCGGGGGCAATCCCGTACAAAGTTTTCAAAGCCAAATCATTTTATGAATTTTAATGAGCTGTTTTGTTGATTTTCCTGGAATGTTGCTAAAAGTAACTGAGCGTTTCATTTGGGTTGAAACGCTCAGTTTGACAAGTTATTTCAAATGTTTGATTCGTTCCATGGCTTCCAGTACATTGTCACGATCGGCAAAGGCCGAAAACCGGAAATATCCTTCTCCGGATGGTCCAAAACCTGAGCCTGGAGTTCCAACCACATTGGCTTCAAATAAAAGTTTGTCGAAGAAATCCCACGATTTCATGGCATCCGGTGTTTTCACCCAAACATAAGGAGCATTTACTCCGCCAAAAACGGTAAAGCCGCATTCTTTCAGACTTTTGCTCATGATACTGGCATTTTCGAGGTAATACGCAATGACTTCTTTGACCTGTTTTTTACCTTCTTCAGTATAAATTGCTGCGGCAGCTTTTTGCACCGGATAAGAAACTCCGTTGAATTTGGTCGTATGACGGCGGTTCCACAATGGTTTTACAGGATGTGCTTTGCCTTTGCTGTCGTATGCATTCAGTTCTTTCGGAATCACTGTAAATGCACAGCGTGTTCCGGTAAATCCGGCGGTTTTCGAAAAGCTGCGGAATTCCAGGGCAACTTCCTTCGCGCCTTCAATTTCGAAAATTGAATGTGGAATGGATTCGTCAGTAATGAAAGCCTCGTAAGCAGCATCATACAAAATGACACATTTGTTGGCTCGCGCATATTCAACCCATTTGGTGAGTTCTTCTTTGGATGCAACCGTTCCGGTCGGATTATTCGGAAAACAAAGGAAAATCAGGTCAGGGCGGTCTGTTGGTAATTCAGGAATAAAGTTGTTGGCTTCGTTGCAGGGCATGTAAATTATTCCTTCAAAATATCCATTCGACTGAATAACGCCGGTTTTGCCTGACATAACTGTGGTGTCGGCATAAACCGGATATACCGGGTCGCAAATAGCAATTTTGTTTCCGGCGCCAAATACTTCCTGAATGTTTCCGGTATCGCACTTCGATCCGTCGGAGACAAAAATATCGTCAGCAGAAATATCGACTCCGCGATTTTGGTAATCATTCAGTGCAATTGCTTCGCGCAGGAAATCGTAACCTTGTTCCGGTCCGTAACCTTTGAACGATTCGGCATTGGCCATGTCGTCAACCCCAGCGTGAAATGCGGCTACTACAGCAGGAACCAGGGGTTGTGTCACATCACCAATTCCCATTCGGATAACCTTTTTATCCGGATTGGCTTCAACAAATTCGCGCACTCTTCTTCCAATTTCAGGAAACAAATATCCAGCCTGAAGTTTCAGGTAATTCTCGTTAATCAATGCCATTCTATGTTCTTTTTATGTGATTATTCTTGCTGAATTTTCTTCTTCAGGAAGGCGCAAAGTTACAAAAAAAACAAACCATGACTTGATCTATTGGAAGCGCTTGTTTAAACTTCATGAATAGAAAACAAAGCCAAATGATTTTTTTTGTTTAAACTAAATTAGCATGTATTAAACAAAAAGACTTGTAATGGGTTTATAGCTTTAAATTTAAGAATATAATAATGATCAAATTTCAAGCATATTCAGGTATATACAGTATGGAAGTCAGGCAATTGATGAATATCCCGATGGCTGCAGCCTGGGAGTTCTTTTCGTCACCCGAAAACCTGGCAAAAATCACTCCCAAACATATGGGTTTCCAAATTACTTCAGGAACTCCTGCGAAAATGTACACAGGACAAATCATTTCATACAAAGTTTCACCTTTTCCTGGATTTAAAACCAGTTGGGTCACCGAGATTACACATGTTTCTGAAGGGAAATTTTTCGTGGATGAACAACGTTTTGGTCCATACCAGATGTGGCATCATGAACATCATTTCAACGCAGTTGGTAATGGAGTCATGATGATTGACCGCGTTTCATACAAATTGCCTTTTGGCTTTTTGGGAAGAATTGCACATGCACTTTTTGTCAGGAAACAATTGAAGCAAATTTTTGAATACCGGGAATTGTTTTTAACAAATCTGTTTGGGAAAGGAGAGATTTCATGATTTATTATCTTGGGTATATTCTTTCTCAGCTTATTACTTAAGCTCTGTCGATTAGCCGGCTAATCCAGTTTATAGCATACCAGTTGCTGCAAATAGCGCAGATACATTTTGCCATTGGCAACCACTGGAACGGTCCAGACCGGATTCTTCACATCTTCGATGGCCGATTTGATCTCGCCAATTTTTATAAATTGGGTAGGATCTGGTTTGACAAGGAATAATTTTCCTTTGATGCTCAGGCAAATTAAATGGCCATCTGCAAAGGTGGTTGTTCCCTGACCAAGCTGGCCGGTGCTCCACATCTCTTTGCCGCTTAATAGTTCAATGCATTTAAACTGTCCATTGTTGCGGGAACTTTCTCCGGAATATCCGTAAATGTAGCCATCGATCAGTATTGGGTCGGAATGCTGAGCCTCCATGAGATTATTTTTCCAAAGAACTATATATCCGTTTTTGGTAACCTTGATCGCTTCGCAACCCATTTTGTATCCCGAGGTATGAAATATGATGTCGTTGGAGACAATTGGTGTGGTTGCGTTGACTCCATATTCTGTTGGCCAGGGCGCGGTCCACAGCAACTTCCCATCCGAAGGATTCAGGCAGGATAGACCAGTTCCCTGATAGATCAGAAGTTTTAATTCATTCTCAATATTCATCGTTATTGCTGCGGCATATCCGGCCTGACCTTCCATCGATTTCCAGATCAGATCGCCGGTAAGCTTATTGTAGGCGATCACCAAAGCACTGCCACCACCCTGAACGATGATTTTGTTATCCAAAACCAGCGGAGTGGTTGAATAGCCCCAGGTAGGTTCAATACCTCCTGCTTCTTTTACATTTTTACGCCAGAGAATTTTGCCGTCTTCCAATTGCCAGCAAACCAGGTCACCACTGCGGCCAAAAGTATAAACCTTGTTCTCATTGATAAAAGGTGTTGCACGTGAACCGGGACCATGACTTGCTCCTGATTCCGCTTCATAAGAACCTTTCCAGATTAACTGACCCGAATCCGAGTTGATGCAAAAGACCAAATCATTCTTGGCATCTCTGCCCGGAACGATCAATCTGTTCCCCTGAATTACAGGCGATGACCAGGATGCCGTGGCATTGTCCTGACACAGGTAGTTGACATGCCACAGTTTTTTCAAGCCGTTCGACCAATCAGTCCGGATGCCTTTGGTGGCGCTTTTTCCTTCAAAGTTTGAACCCCTCCAGTTTGTCCAATCTGAAGTTCCTGTGGTAATTGGTGGTGTCGGAGTCAATGCAGCTGGAATATTCTCCTGTTTTCCGGTTAGCTCTTCGCTTCCCATGATTGACTGATAGATTTGATATCCGAAATAAACTCCTGCTACCAATACAATAGCAACTATGATCAGGATGATTTTTTTAGATGGTTTCATAAAAGTGGTCTATGACTGTTTATGAGATAAATATAA